>CAZLOF010000370.1:0-5211 GCA_964560745.1 uncultured Thermoflexus sp. | reverse complement strand
GGTGACAGCTAGCTGTCACCCTCGGTTTGTTTACATAACAAAAAGAGAAAAACCAAAGAAATATCGATTTAAGAAACACTCGCTTAGCATTCGCATCAATCGAGAAATGCATTTATATGCCGTGTCTCTATTTATATATTTTTTAATGCCGGATAAAGCGCCCGATAAATTTGGTGTTGCTGGGCATAATGAAGCGCACTGGTAGCGCTTGGCAAGGTGTGGCCTGTAATATGCACGGTGCTGGCACACGCCTCATCAAGATTTTGCCAACAAGCACAACCCGCCCCAGCCAATAATGCCGCCCCAAAAGCGGCGCCCTCGCTGGTGTTCACTGTCACCAATTCCGTCTCCAACACATCGGCCAAAATTTGTCGCCATAAGGCGCTTTTCACACCGCCGCCCGAGATGCGCACTTGCGAAATGAGGCCTAAGCCAGCGTGTCGTAACAAGTCAAAATTATCACGCAGCCCAAATGCCACCCCCTCGATCACGGCCCGGGTCATGTGGGCCAAGGTGTGACGCACCGTTAAGCCAACAAAAGCCCCACGTGCCAATGGGTCGGGGTGTGGGCAACGCTCACCCGTAAGATAAGGCAAAAATGTTAGCCCTTCGCACCCCGCTGGCGCTTGGGCCGCCAAAGTCATCAAGGTGTCGTAGCTGGGGGGGCTGATGGGTGAAATCGCCGCCAACGTGTCGCGCCACCAGCGCAAACTGCCGCCAGCCGATAGCATCACCGCCATCATATGCCAACGCCCCGGCACCGCATGACAAAACGCATGTAGCCGCGCTTCTGGTTCGATCATTGGGGTATTGGTGGTCGCAAACACAACGCCACTTGTGCCCAAGGTTAAGGCAACCACGCCCTCATGAATGGCTCCGACCCCAATCGCTTGCGCCGCCTGATCGCCAGCACCCGCCACCACTGGCGTACCAGCCAGCAAGCCGGTTTGTGCAGCAGCCTCGCGGGTGATATGCCCAGTCACTTGTGTGCCTTCAAATAATATTGGCAGCCACGCCGCTTTAATCTCCAGCGCCGCCAACACCGCCGCTGACCATGTGCGCTCGCGTATGTCCATCAACAATGTGCCTACGCCATCCGATACATCCATTGCAAACCCGCCGGTTAACTTTAAACGCACAAAATCTTTAGGCAATAACACATGCGCAATGCGTTTATAAAGGTTTGGCTCGTTTTTTTGCATCCATAACAATTTCGGGGCGGTAAAACCAGTCAGGGCATCGTTACCGGTGGTAGCAATGAGGCTAGCCCGCCCGATCCGGCTGCGAATATCATCACATTCTGCGGCGGTGCGTTGGTCATTCCACAAAATGGCCGGACGCAACACTTGTTGCTGTACATCGAGCGTCACCAAGCCATGCATCTGCCCGGTGAGGCCAAGCCCCATAATTTGCGCAGGGGCAACACCCGTTTGCTGCAACACAGCGCGAATACTCGTTATCGCCCCCTGCCACCACAAATCCGGCGATTGTTCGCTCCACAATGGATACGGGCTGGCACACGCATAAGCAGCACTGGCAACCGCCACAACTTCACCTTGCATATTCATTAACAGCGCTTTGGTGGCAGTGGTTGAAATATCTAAACCGAGCAAATAAATAGGCATCATTCGCCCCATTATCAACACAATTGCAAGCAATTCAATTACAATCGACCCAATGAACACCCCCTCAAAAATTGCTATCATCACCGGCGCGGGCAGCGGCATCGGCAAAGCCAGCGCATTGGCGCTGTTACGCGCTGGGTATGCGGTTGTGTTGGCTGGTCGCCGCGCCGAGGCGTTACAGGCCGCGGTTGACGCGGCTGGTGACTTGGGCGCTCACACCCTCGTTGTGCCAACCGATGTCACCGACCCAAACTCGGTGCGGGCTTTATTCGCCAAAACAATGGCCACCTATGGGCGGCTCGATGTGTTGTTTAACAATGCCGGGGTCGGCGCACCGGCGCTACCGCTCGAAGATTTGACTTATGAGCAATGGCGAGCGGTGGTCGACATTAACCTGACCGGCTCATTTTTGTGCACCCAAGAGGCCTTTAAGATCATGAAAAGCCAAACGCCCCGCGGCGGGCGCATCATCAATAATGGCTCGATCTCGGCTCACGCCCCGCGCCCCAATTCGGCCCCCTACACCGCCACCAAACACGCCATCACCGGCCTGACAAAATCAACCTCGTTGGATGGCCGCAAGTATGACATTGCGTGTGGGCAGATCGATATCGGCAATGCCGATACCGAGATGGTGTCGCGGATGAAGACTGGTATTATGCAAGCCAACGGCCAGATTGCGGTTGAGCCGACGATGGATGTGGAGAATGTGGCCAATGCAGTGGTGTTTATGGCCAATATGTCGCTGGATGCCAATGTGCAATTTATTACGGTCATGGCGACCAAAATGCCATTGGTTGGCCGGGGTTAACACATAGAAATCGAAGTCAGAAATCGGGTTTCTTGCAGAAACCCGATTTCTATATCGCTGATTGCTACCTTGCAACCAATCGCATTGCTTTTTGGGCAATTACTGGAACGCGGATCGGGACAAAGAAAGCCTGAGGATATAAATAATCTTCTTCCGATTCGTCAATCACCCGAATAAGGCCATGTTGATCAGCCTTCTCATCGGGTAACACTTTATAAACCTTCCATAATTCTAACGAAGCTGGGTAGTTTTTGTTAGAAATACACATGACATAGTTAGATTTTGCTATGCCATTTCGCTCGGGCATTTTAACTGTTGTCATAATAATCGTTTAATTTTTACTTCACGCTTGCCAATTCCATGAGCTTCATACCAATGCAACTCAGCAGACGCTAAGCTCCCATCCAAAAACTTAATTGTCGCAATTCCTTTAATCTTGCGCCAGCGTCCCTGTCCATAAGATTTCCGCAATCGTTTCAAGTCTCGAATGCCACTTTGCACGGCAATAGTCTCGATTTAAGAAATATCGCCAATAATCTCAAAATCAGAATCCACTATGCTATTTTAGCGCAAATGCTTACGCAAACCCAAAGTCAGAAATCAGGTTTCTTGCAGAAACCCGATTTCTCTAGGTCTAGGCTTTGACCTTGGCCTTCAATTGCCCACAACCGGCGGCGATGTCGATGCCACGCCGCACACGCACACTGTTGGGCACACCAGCGGCATCGAGCACGGCGCAAAATTTGGCGATGCGGTCACGCTGTGAGGCGAGGCCATCGTAGCCATTGGTGGGGTTGAGTGGAATCATATTGACGTGCAACATATGCCGTCGCTCGCGACGCGGATCATAGGTTTGGCGTACCACATTCACCAAAGCATGGGCTTGGTCAATCGTGTCGTTTACACCTTCAATCAAGGCCCATTCAAAACTAACACGGCGGTTGGTAATATGAATATAGTCACGAGTGGCCTCAGTTAGCTCGCTCAAAGGGTAGCGGGCGTTGATAGGAACCAATTTGTTGCGCAATTCATCGGTTCCGGCATGGAGCGACACCGCCAAATTGACCTGCCCGCCCTCTTCGGCAAATTTGCGAATGCCCTGCACCAGCCCTACAGTTGAAACGGTGACTTTGCGTGCGCCTAGCCCAATGCCGCCTTGATCTTCGGCCTCGGTCAAGCGCCGCACCGCCGTCATGACATGGTTATAGTTGGCAAATGGCTCGCCCATGCCCATGAGCACCACATTGGTCAGTTGAGAGTTAAGTGTTGAAAGTTGAGAATTAGAATTTTCATTTTTCAATTTTTCATTCTCAATTCTCAATTGCCGATTGGCCCACAGCACTTGCTCAAAAATTTCGCTGGCGGTCAGGTTGCGCAAAAAGCCCATTTGACCAGTGGCGCAAAAGCTGCAATTCATAGCGCAACCGGCCTGCGACGAAATACAGGCGGTGCGACGTGCACCTTCATATTCCATCAACACGGTTTCGATTTCGCTGCCATCGGGCAAGCGAAACAACCATTTGCGCGTCCAGCCATCGCTCGACTCTTGTTGTAGCACTGGCGTTAGCCGCCCCAACACATAGGCTGTGCTCAGTTTACCGCGCAGGTCTTTGCTCAAGTCGGTCATTTCGTCGATGCTGCCAACATTACGCTGATATAGCCAGCGCCAAATTTGTTTGGCGCGAAAAGCCGGCTCACCCCATGCCGTTAATTGGGCGGCCAATTGCTCGCGGCTCAGATCGTATAGGCTAGGCAGGTGAAGGGGTAAATCGTTCATTTATACCCACTCACCATAACCCACAAACAAACCTATATCGATACACTTTTCAAGCACTAAAGTAAAAATTCTCATAACCTATCTCTTACACAGCAATGATAACACTAGCATCCAAATGAGTTAAGTTATGGATATAAATAATCAGCAACAAATCATTTACTCCCTCACCTCAACCACCCCCGCCCACCAATCTTGACCACCCACCAGCAAGCGCTCGCCCGAATAGGGCAAATAGAAACCGACGCGCAACTGATATTGGCCGGGCGGCACATTATCCAAGCCCAGCGTGCGCTCGTCACGCACCCATTCACCCGCCGCCCAGCGCGAGGTTGGGTAAGCCCCATTAAGCGGCTGCCCATCGTTTTGCGCCACCAAGCGCCCCGTTTTGGGGTCGATGAGATGCACAAACACCACAAAATCTTGCTCGATGGGCTGCAACGCGCGCCAATGGAGTGCAAGTTGCAGGTTGCAAGTTGCAGCTTTCATCTCACACATTGTCATATCAAACCCCGCCAATTCGATCACGCTGCCCATGACCGCACCCACCCGCACCTGCGGCGAGGCCGCCGCAAAGGTGCGCGACGGGGCGTTTACCGTAATCACGCCCAAGTCGGCCAACAGCTTGCCATCGGCCAACACCTGCAATTGATAGTCGCCAGCCGCCAAATTACGCGGCAAGCGTAATTGATAACGGTCGAGCAACGCCAAGTTAGGCGGCCATTCGGCAAAGGGCAAACGGGCGCGAGCGGGTGCGCCATCAAACAAGGTAACGGTACTTGGGCCGAGCAATTGCATCTTGAATGAGGCATTTGGCATGGGTTGGGCCGCACCTTGCCAACACAGGTCTATATTTAGCAACGCCCCCGTGTTTAACATGCGCTCGCGCAATTGCCACGCGCTTAAGGTAGCCCCATTTGGCAAGTGGGTTTGGACGGCGGTGTAGGGGGCGGCGCTGCAAATGGGTGCGGCGGCGGGCGCACTGGGTCTGGACACTGGAG
>CAZLOF010000369.1:0-5220 GCA_964560745.1 uncultured Thermoflexus sp. | reverse complement strand
TAGTGCGCGTCCCCAGACGCGCATTTAGGGCGCGTCTGGGGACGCGCACTAAGCGCCGCTATTAATACCCAGTCGCAATGCCGACGGTAAATAGCTCGATCCCGCCATGTAAGGTGTTGCCGATGCGTTTGATCGCGCTAGGGCGGGCGGCCAGGCGTGGCCAGAATGTGGCCTCTTGCGGATATAGCTTATGCCCACGCGCCCGTAAATGGTCGATGACATCATCGCCCATGCGCAGATCAATCACCGTGCCATCGGTGCTGGGGTCGATAAAAGCCGCTTCACAGGCGGCTTGTGGCCCCATGTCAAAGGCAATCATATTCAGCAGCACTTGTGCGGTGGTATCGACAATTTTGCGCCCACCGGGTGCGCCGGTTAATGCCACCGGCTGATGGGCAGCATTGCGCACAATGGTATGACTCATACTGCTCAGTGGGCGTTTGCCTGCCGCCACCGAGTTAGGTTGGCCGGGGCGTGGGTCAAATAGCACCATCGCATTATTGAGCAGAATGCCAGTGCCGGGCACGGTGATGCCGCTGCCATACAGGCCGTTGAGTGTTTGCGTCAGCGCAACAACATTACCGTGTTTGTCCCATGCCGAAAGAAAGGTTGTGCAGCTATGATCGGGCAGCGGGCTGAGGGTAGCCTCGCTGGGGCTACTTGCAGTATAGCTGGCGCTGGCGTTGGGGTCAATGGCGGCGCCACGTTGGGCGGCATATTCAAGGCTAGCTAACTCGCGCCAAGGGATGGCACGGCCATCGGGGTGGCTTTCGCACATATAGGCCAAACGGTCGGCTAATGTGAGCTTGCATGATTCGATCAGCCGATGCACATAGTCGGCGCTATTGTGCCCAAGCGATTTCAGATCAGCCAACGCCATCAGGTGGGTGATTTCGGCGATACTGGGGCCACCGGTTGGGCCGGGCATCAGCACTAACTCGTGACCTAACAAGGGGCTAATTAAGGGTTGGCGAATGATAGGCATGTAATTAGCTAAATCGGCCTCGCTGATGGCATGCCCCCCAGCCCTTAATTCAGCGACGATTTTGGTCGCGATCTCGCCTTCGTAAAAGGCTTTGGCGCCGCCAATGGCGATGCGCTCTAGGGTCGCGGCCAGTTCGGGGTATTTGATTCTCGCTATGCCTTCTTGTGCTGGCAATGGCGGCAGGCCATTTGGCAAATAAATGCGGGCGGTGTCGGGGTGTTTTGCCAACATTGGCATGACGGTGCTGGCGTGCAGGGTGTCGTAAAACGTAATCGGCACCCCATCGCGGGCCAGTTGAATGGCGGGGGCGAGTGTGTCGGCTATTGAGCGGGTTCCCCATTTTTCGAGTGCCACCAATGGCCCAGCCACATTGCCGGGCACCCCAACTGAGCGTGGGCCAGCAGCATTGGCGTTGTCTTTTACGCCGGTAAAGCCTAGTTTGTCAGCTTTGAAATCGGCGGTTAATTCATACATATTGGGGGTGGCTCCTGAAGGGGCGTGCGGGAAGAAATCGACGACATGGGCCTCGCCATTGGCAAGTTGCACCGTCATAAAGCCACCCCCGCCGATCCCGCTCATGCATGGTTCGGCCACGTCAATTGCAAAGGCCATAGCCACAGCGGCATCGATGGCATTGCCGCCATTTTGCAAAATGCTTCGCCCAATTTGGGCGACTTCGGGGGTCATGGCTGTAACCATGCCGTTTTTGCCAGTGGCTTCGCTGCGGGTGTATAGATTTTTAGTTTGGGTCATGATAGTCAATTTTGATGTATTGTATATGATGACAGTTTTGAAAGTGTCATCTTTTTCACGAAGGAAAAGGCGGGTGTTGCGCGATAGCTCTTATCAAAGATTTGTTTGATGGGAGATTTATATGCAGACAGGGACTTTACCGGAGGGCACATTTGGTGGCATGTTGCGACAATTGCGCAAACGCGCTAATTTGACGCAGGGTGAATTTGGAAAACAAGTTGGTTATAGCATTTCACACATTGCGAGAATTGAGGCGAATAAGCGCCGCCCCAAACTATGCGACATTACCAAGCGTTATATTTATGTTTTGGGCGTTGCAAATGAACCCAAAACCTGTGAGAGGTTAATCATGTTAGCGATAGGGCAAGGCGCGAAGCATGAGTGACGCTGTTTTACATGGCGATTAGATTGCCATTTCATCGTTGAGGAAGGTGCGTTGCACTACGCCGATGGCTGCAAGGGCTGGTAAGGTGACTAAGACGCAGGCCGCCATTAACAATGCCCATTTGGTTTTGTCGAATTGTTGCAGCAGGGCTAACCCAACCGGCCAAGTGTATAGCGCTGGCGATTTGAGATACATGGCAGGTGAAATTGAATCATTCCAAAATGCCAGCAACGCAAGGGTGAGAGTGGCGGCTAAGGCTGGGCGAATCATGGGGAGGGCGATATGCCACCACAATTGCCATACCGATGCTGTGTCAAGCTTGGCCGAGTCGATGACATCAGGCGAGAGCCGGCGGCAGGCGGCCCAACAGATTAGCAAGGTGATAGGGCTGCCGCCTAGTAAAGCATATGAGATAAGGGCGGTGTGGGTATTCATAAGCCCCATCCACCGAATGACCAGAAACCGCCCAAGCCAAATGGCCCCCGCTGGAATGAACGCTGTGGCGGTAAATAAGCCTAATAGCATACGTTGGGGGTGTTTGGGCAATTGCGATAGACCAAAACCTGCCAGCGATGCGACCAAGACGCTAAGGCTAGCGCCGATGAGAGTGACGAAGATTGAATTGAGCAATTGTTGCGCGAGGGCTACATTTGCAAAAATACGTGGGTAGTTTTGCAGGGTGAGCGGCGCGTTAAGTGCCCCAAGTTGTAAGGGCAAAGGGGTATCGATGGGATAAAACGAAGCCCAAAGCACCCATAAAAGCGGCAAAATGGCGCATAGCGTCCAGCTGATCGCCAGCCCATAATGCACAAATTTGCTTTGTTGATTAGTCATCTAACCTCGACCAAAGCCAACGAGCGCTGAGCAAACAAGGTAATAGTGCCAATAGCCAAATCACCAAGGTGCTGGCTGCCCCATAACCGATGCGTAAATATTCGATGGATTGCTGAAATGTATAAAGCGGCAAGAATAAAGTGGCATAACCGGGGTCGCCGCTGGTGATGAGGCGGGTAGGGGCGAGGGTGTAAAACATGAGCAAGACCGAATCGCGCAGCAAGGCCGCGCCTAGCCAAGGTAGCGTGATGGGTAAAACCACCAGCCGATAACGCGCCCAATAATTTGCGCCATCAATTTGGGCCGCGTCGTGTAATGAGGGCGGCACCCCGCGCAAGGCCGCCAAAACAATGAGAAAACTCTCGCCAGCTTGAAACAGCGCCATCATGATAAATACATTGGCGGCGATGGCTGGGTCGGCTAACCAGCCCGATGTTGGCAACCCCAGCGCCGCCAGCACATGGTTGATGGGGCCATATACGGGGTTGACAATCCACAACCATGCCAAACTATAGGCGGCTTCGGGCATCATGGTTGGGGCTAGGTTGGCCCCGCGTAGCAAGGCTACGCCGCGTGTGCTATTTTCTAACAGTAGCGCCGTGATAAGTGAGATGAGCAAGCGTAATGGCACAGACCACGCCAGAAAATAAAGCGTATTGCGCAAGGCAATGCCAAAAATACGGTCTTGTCCTAGCTGCACAAAATTGTGTAAGCCAATCCATTCGGGTTGGCTGAGGGCATCGTAATTGGTAAAGGCCAACCCAAAGGTTAGGAGCGCGGGTAAGATTTCTAGCGCCAGCACGCCAATGAGGGCTGGCACTAACATAAGCCAATATGATCGATAAGGTCGATTCACCCGCTCATTATCCACAAGTCGGTATCTTCTCAATCATTTGGGGGTAAACCCGAAAGATTTTACTTTCTCGTTTAGCTTGACAATGTCAAATTAAAAAAGGTGTATGCTGATTTCACTATACCCTCCCCTGCCATATGGCAGGGAAGGGTATAGTGAAATCGGCGAAAACTTGTTTGCATTTGCTAATGTGATATTGCCAAGTTCGGTCTTCCATATTAAATGTGCTAAAACTATAATTGTTATTATGAGTGAAAAAAACCTTGAACACGCCCAAGTATTATTAGCGTCGGGTGTTATCGATATGCATTTTGATTTGGGGATGGATTTGTATGATCAACGTCAACGCAGCGATGTGTTGCAGCGTGACCATTTGGCGAAGATGCGAGCCGGCAATATGCGCTTGGTGGCTTCGGCCATTTATCTTGAAGATAAATATTTGCCAGAAATGGCTTTGCGGGCTGGGTTAGGCCAAGTTGCCAGAATGATTGAAGAAACAGCGCGTTGCCCTGATTATATGATTTGTAAATCGTATCAAGACTTGCAAACTGCGCAACAGACCAATAAGATTGGGTTGTTAATCACAATGGAAGGTGTCGAGCCATTGGGCAGTGATTTGGATATGTTGACGGTTTTTTATGCCTTGGGGTTGCGAAGCCTTGGTTTAACCCACTCGCGCCGCAATATGGCGGGTGAGGGCGGGGTATTTGCGGCGAGTGGCTCATCGCCGCAAGGCTTAACCAAATTTGGGCGGGCGGTGGTTGAGAAATGCGAAGCGTTGGGTGTTATTGTGGATTTGGCGCATCTTAACCCGGCGGGGGTGGCTGATGTGTTGGCGATGTGTAAACGCCCTGTGATTATTTCGCATACCAATGCGCGGCGTTTTTACGACATTGAACGTAACAATAGCGATGCCGATTTTAGGGCGGTGGCGGCTTGTGGTGGGGTGATTGGGGTGAATGCGGTCTTAGTATCACCCGAGAAGGCCAAGACGACGCTTGACCATTTTGTCGATCATATTGCGCATATTGTGAATGTGGCGGGAATAGAGGCCGTGGGGTTGGGATTTGACTTTTTTGAATTTATTTGGCAACGTGAGCCAGCCGAGGTGAAGGCTGCAATGGCGAATTCGCTCGCGCCCCTTCATTTTATCCCCGATCTTACGCATCATGGGCATACGCTAAATCTGGTGTGCAAGCTCATTGAGCGCGGCTTTAGTGATGCTGCAATTGAGAAAATTTTGGTCGGCAATTGGCAGCGAATACTGAAAATGAATGGTTAATGGTTAATGATTAATGGTTAATGGTTAATGATGAGTTATCTATCATTAACCATTAACCATTAATCATTAACCACTAACCATTAACCACTAACCATTAACCATTAACCATTAACCATTGACCATTAACC
>CAZLOF010000368.1:4990-5224 GCA_964560745.1 uncultured Thermoflexus sp. | reverse complement strand
CTTCAGCCTTCGCATTGATCACCGGCTTACCCTTTGGTCCCTGCTTGCTCCAAGACGGCACAAAGCCCCAGCGCATATTGACTAGTTCTCGACCATAGTCTCCCAGTCGAGCAACTGGCACTTGTTGGGTGGGCGCTATGTTGTAGCGAGGGACGATATCGTTTGGCTTGTTCGTGACCCCCAGCAGCCGGCTAATCTGGGCAAACTCCATCGTCAACTTGTATCGACCGCACA
>CAZLOF010000368.1:4304-4980 GCA_964560745.1 uncultured Thermoflexus sp. | reverse complement strand
CTTCGGGCCTCTCCATAATGAGGGTAGCTTCGCCAATAACGTGTCGTAGGCCCTCACGAATCTCAATGTAGCCCCAGCCACCGCACTGGCAGGTAAACCGATCGCTTATCTCCCGAAATGTCATCTGAAAGCCTAAGCTGTGGATTAACTCCCAGGGCTCAAGGTTCCGTATCCGTTGGCAAAAGTCACAGACGACGTATATCCGGTAGGGGACTAAGTCTTTTAATTGATTGAGATGAAACATCCGCCCTCCAAGAGATGTTCATTAAATGTTCTCATGAATCGAAGTCAATCCGCTAGCGGTAGTAGGATGGGAGGAACGGAGGTACAATTCGGAGAAACTGCGAAGCCCTTGGCGCCCTGGCCCATTATCGAATGGTGCCGAGAGTATCAGGCGTAACTGAGACTGGCGCGTAGGGGATGCTGGATTCAAGTAAAGAAAAAGGGGTTCCGGTGGCCATAGAGCAGCTTGAAGTGCAACGAATTGTTAGCGGCGTGTTGACCGTAGTGGAAGCCTGGCGCACCCAAAACCCTGTGCTCAGCCCCTTGCCCAAGGTGCTGTATCACTACACGTCGCCAGCAGGGCTGCTCGGCATCTTAAGCCAAGGAAAAATGCGAGCGACAAACGTCACTTGCTTGAATGATCATTCTGAATTTTTCCACGCAGTTGATATTA
>CAZLOF010000368.1:0-4294 GCA_964560745.1 uncultured Thermoflexus sp. | reverse complement strand
GGCGGACCATATTTGCCAACCCATGCTAAAAGAGATAGCGAGGCAGTTGGCAGAAATGACGCCGCGAACGATACGCGGTCTCTTTGTTATATGTTTTGCCGATGCCGAGAACAGCCTGACGCATTGGAAAGGCTATGGGGGAGGAGTAGGTGGCATTGCGATGGGGTTTGATGGTATTGAGCTGCACAACGTGGCTCAGTCGGTCCCAAATTCGCGCGGGCTTGCTCCGGTTGAATACTGTCTGACTAGGCAGAAGGACCTGATCGACAGCGTTCTTAACTGGTCATGTCGTGCGTGGAGCGAAAGGCTAGCTGCCCATCCAAACACAGGCGTTTATGAATGGGTTTTCGCTTTACTCTATCCTCTAACAACTATCGCGCCGCTATTCAAAAATAAGGCCTTCTCGGATGAAAAGGAATGGCGCGTGGTGATTGCGGACGCCACCCCCGAAGAGATTACAATTGACACGAACTTTCGCGGCCTTACTGCGTATGTGTTGGCAAACCTTTGTAACGCTATGACGAACTGTCTACCTCTTCGCCAAATCTGGGCCGGTCCGGGTTCTTTCGCGGACCGAGAAATCGTAGCTGCCGAAGTTGCCGCTCATAAGTTCGGGTACAAATCGCTCCAGTATGACAAGTCGAAAATCGCTTTCCGGCCGTGAACAGAGACGCGGGCAACTCGCAAGCTGCGACTATTCTTAGCTCGAGGGTTAGCTGAGTCGACCTCTGCAGGATTTGAACCTGAGACCCTTCCCTACTTAAAGAAAAAGCCCCACGCTGGGTGAGACAGCGCGGGGCGATACGAGGCTCTGAGCCTCTGGGCTCCACAGGGGTGGGAGTAACTCACCCTACGCCTTCCAATGCGCAATGCCAGAGAAGAACTAGTAGCTAACGCGTTTCCACCCAGCGGGGGTTTGAGCTCGCGTCTTGTAATCGAGGATGTGGCGAATGCCAGATCGCGAGATGCCGAACCGCTTCGCCAGTTCCGTTGCGGTGACGCCGTGCTCTTCATGCAAATCTCGAATTTCATCGACCTGTGCATTCGTCAGTTTGGAGCGATGGTGGTCCTCGCCGACGCGACAACCGAGCTCGTTAACAGCCACGAGGCGTGACTTACCGTAGCTCACGGTGGAACTCGTAAAAAACTACGAGTGCCCAACCCCAACCTGCCCAACCTTTTCTGTATGTTATCCCACTTGTAGTTTATTGCGTGCTTTCTAACGTTCGGCTCAAACGCACATTTCTCCTCTTTTCTATGCCTATTTCCTTTAAAAAGGTTGGGCAGGTTGGGCGAAAGGAAAAAAACGCCCAATTTTAAAGGACTAAGGTGCGGCCAACCTCCCGGCAAAAAGGTTGACCAAAGGTTTGCCAAGGTTGGCCAACTAGCGTGAACCCCGTTCGGCGACAACACCAACGCGCAATTAATTGCGTACTCGCATGGAATGCGAACTCGCATGGCGCTACACCTTCCGCCAAAGGCGCACACGAACACCGGCGCGCGTGCTTTTTTCCGCGTCTCGCACAAAGCCGAGCCGTGACAGAACTTTGGCGACGCGCATCTCGTCTGAACGCGTCAACTGTCCCACTGATTTACCCAAAGCGCCCATAAGCACTTCGGCTGGTGTTGTCGCAGCAACTGCACCTTCGTCGGTATTCATTGCTATGTCGCCGCCCGCCAAGTATGCAGAGATGGCGTCATCCCAAATGTCAGTGACCTTGTGCTTGCTGTGTACTTCACGAGCGCGTTGTTCTGCCTCTTTGAAATCGATGCCAAATAAAGTGAACAAGTCAAACGCCTCGGCCCAGAGCTGCAATCGATCCCGGGCAATACCGTCGGTGTTGATGTTGGCTCCCACCATGACCGGCAACCACCGTCGTTCACCGGTCGTGTCGGTCAGGAACTCTTTCTCGTTTGAGGTGCCGATGAATATGCCCCGACGCGCCACGGTAATGGCTTGCTCGATATATTTGGGCGTCCACTTGTCGTGAGTCTTGGTGACCCACGCCTTAAGCTCGATTTGCTCGCGCTTGGCAAAACCAATCATTTCGGGGATCTCAATTACCGTCATGCCTTGGATGAGGCGCGACCGCTCTATTTCCGGCAGTGCGAGATCCAATTCGGTATGTTGCGCGGGAACGGGCGCTATCATCTTGACGGCAGTACTCTTGCCAGCCCCCTGAGTACCAATCAGCACCAAAATCATGTCGACCTTGACACCGTGTTCGTCAGCAGCCGTGCGGGCGACCATCGATGTCCACAGATAGCGCGACGCCGCCCGAGTGTAGGGTGTATCTTCGCTGGCGAGATACGTTGCAGCGAAACGCTCGACACGCGGCACGCCATCCCATGCCGGTAGGCCAGCCAACCATGCGTGACCGCTGTCGAATTTATTCTCATGGAAATGCGCCAGCAGTGCTCGGCGCATATTGTTCTCGGGGATTGCCGCAAAGTTGAAGGGCTTGCGCTCGAGCGTACGGCACAGGATGATCGGATCCGCGTCGGCCATAGGCCGCGGGCCATCGCTCGCTTTTGTCACAATTGGGAGTGTTTTAAAGGCATCGAAACGAATGTCGGTGCCGGTCATAAGCGGGCGCGACAGCACGGCGCTGAGCGCATCGAGTGATGGGATCAGCTTGTACGACTTGTTTCGAGGCAGATTGAGGGCAAGGAATTCAGCCATCTGGTCGCCCAGTGCCTTTATCTCCTCATCGCCCTGCTCCTCGTTAATGAGTTCGCCGAACTGAGAAACGGTGTAGCCGCAGGCATTGAGGAAGTCATTGTCGGTGCGCGCGCCACAGCTGCCGTGCAGGCATTTGAAATGCCCCAGGACGTAGCCGCCGGTATGCGCTGGGTAGTAGATCGTCGATGTATCACCTGTGACGCCGGTGCTATGGCCATCCTCGAACGGGCAGCGGATATCCATCGCTCCGTCGGCACGCGTCGCAGTGACCCATCCTTCCTCGCTCAAATACTTCGCGACCGGGTCTGCCGTTACGATGCGCGCTGCGACCATCGCTTTAGATTTGCTCGCCTTAATCCGGATCGCTTGCTCGGTGCCAAAGCGCATAGTGAGCGCCTCGGTGAGCTCGTCGACATCGGCAATTGTTAACGTTGGAATCGTCGCCAAAGTCGGGAGTGCCGCCTCGCCCGCGTAATCCCATTGATAGAGCACACCGCTCGGATGGGTGCCACAGGCTACCCAGTGTTGGCCATCGCCAAGGATTTCGAGGTTGCCCGCTTTGGTCTTGATGATGCGCTTAGAGACGCTAGCTGACGCGCGAAATGGAATAAGGAACTTGTGGGCGTTCTGGCGCCAGCGCACCGGCAATGGCGCCATCCACCAACCCTCGAGAAAAGCCCGGACATCAGCCGCCGCCTGTCCATCTGCGATATCAACGTCGATCGCCGACAGCCCGTCGGATCGCCCCTGTACACCGATAGAATAGCCACCGTGGCGCGACCAAGCACCGACGTCACTCTCGCTCGGCGAAAGCTGGGTCCATTTGCCGAACCCCGCGACCAGGCCGCTACCGTTATAGCGGCTGGGGATTTTTCCTAGTTGCTCAGGGCGCAGTTTTGAGCTCGATGCGATCGTTGCATGCACATCCGCAACCACGGGGACTAGCGCCGGAACCAGCGCAAGGGTATCTGCAAAGTGAAGCCATTGGGCGCGCGTCGCACCTTTAGTCCGATCCATCTTGGTCCCTCATTCCCCTTGTTGCCACGAGCCTCAAAGCAACGCGGACGTCAGGGGCCGTTGGTGTCCTCAGGCATCGTGACGTAGTCGAATTCACTGGCAATGGCGGCGTCGCCAAGGCATCTGCGCGCGAAACTGCATCCGCGGCAGGTAGGGCATAGGTCGGTGCGCAGGAGGCGCGGTAGTCGGCGCTTTACGGCATCGCCGCCTTCTTCGCGGATTTGATCGGAGGCTGCTTCAAGGCGGCTTGCCATACTGGCGGTCGCGGTTCGCCCGTAACCTGCTGCCGGGTTTGACAAAAAATACAGGTACGAAACTTTTGTCCCCGCGATGTGGACGAGGCGCTGGCGCTCGGCGGGCGTCGCCAATCTGAGCCAGACTTTGAGCGCGTTCATTGGTGCCTTCAGGTTAGCTGTTGCTAACTCAATATTTAGCATTTGCTAACTCTAAGGTACACTAGGGAGACGTTTCTTTTTCTGTATGTTTTTAAGCATGTGCTAATAATTTACATAAAGTTTTAGCAATCAGCATATTAGTAAAAAATTTTAATAAACAAGATGAACGTCGCAATCCCAGCCTAACCAAAATCGAAAA
>CAZLOF010000367.1:1890-5235 GCA_964560745.1 uncultured Thermoflexus sp. | reverse complement strand
GATCACCCCTGCTGGTCTGAGTTTGGTTTATTTTAAAGACAAACAACAGCTTTGGGACGTGATGAATTATTGTGAAAGTTTGGGTATGTGGGTTGCCAATGCCCACACCCACAAACTGGATGAAGATGTGCGTTGGAACGGGCAGCCGATCTTGGATGCCAAGCGGATGTGGGACCCGCATAACCTGCTCAACCCCGGGCATATGAAGGCGGCTACAGCATGACGCGCTATTTACATCATCTTTCGTGGACTCAAATTCGTGATTTGCCGAAGGGCGAAGGCGTGGTCATTTTGCCAGTGGGGGCGATTGAGCAACATGGGCCACATTTGCCGGTGTGGACTGACACCTTGCTTGTGACCGAGGTGCTGAATCAGACCTTAGCGGCTTTGTCGGATGAGGTGCAGGCGTGGGCATTGCCGCCTGTCACCTATGGCAAAAGCAACGAACACACTGGCTTTGCTGGCACTTTTAGCCTAAGTGCCGTCACCTTAAATGCGGTCTTGCTCGATATCGCCAAGGGGGTGGCAGCTTCGGGTTTCCGGCGGCTGGCGTTTATCAATGGGCATGGCGGCAATATGGCGGTGCTCGATGCGGCGGCGCGTGACATTCGCGCCGAAACCGGTCTGATGACCTTTTGCTTGCACCCACATTTATATGTCGAGCCACCCTTTGCCATTAGCGACAATGAGCGGCGGCTGGGTTTTCATGCTGGTGAATTAGAAACCTCGCTGGTGTTGGCACTCAAGCCCGATTTGGTAGATATGAGCCAAGCGCCTACCCATTTTGCCCAATTTCCGGTCAGCGCCCCGCCCTTATTTTTCTTTGGCGCAGCCTCGGCAGCTTGGCTTAGCCGTGATTGGAGCCGCACGGGTGTTTTTGGCGATGCCACCCTCGGCACAGCCGAAAAAGGCCAGCAGTTGCTTGCGGCGGCCAAGGTTCGGCTTGGGCAGTTGATTGCCGATATCAGCCGCTTTGAAATACCAGCAAGCGCGTAATTGGGAGCGTCGTCATCCTGACGGCGCTCTAGACGCACAATTTTTTATGACACATGATCTACTCATTCAATCGGCACGACTGACCGATGGTCGATTGACCGATATTGGGATTGGTGCGGGGGTTGTGCAAGCCATTTACCCCGCCAATCGCCCTGAAAATGTCGTCACCGCCACCACCATTTTGCCAGCCAATGGCAATATGCTGATGCCCGGGCTTGTTGATGCGCATGTGCATCTCGACAAAACCTATGTGCCGATGACCAATCACAGTGGCACGCTCGAAGAGGCGGTGCAAGTGTGGTTTGCTGGGCGGCCCCAACTGAGCAAAGCCGATGCCATTGCCCGCGCCAGCCGCGCCATCGAGTGCGCCATTTCGCATGGCACAACCGCCATGCGCACCCATATTAATGTGGTTGATCGGCAAGATTTAGAGATGGTTGAGGCAACCTTAGAGGTGCGCGAACGCTATAAACGGGTCATCACTTTGCAAACGGTGGCGTTGGGGTTGGCTGGGGCAAGCCAAAGCCGTGATGAGATGATGGATGCGGCGTTGCGTATGGGGGTTGATATTGTGGGCAGCGCCCCCAGTTTTGCGCCCGACAAAACCGCCGCGTTACAGGCCGCTTTTCGGTTGGCGGCTCAATTTGGCAAAACACTTGATTTGCATATTGATGAAAACAATAACCCGCAATCAGGTGAACTAGAACAAATGGCCGAGTTGACCATTGCGTATGGCTTGCAAGGCCAAGTTGTGGCGGGGCATTGCTGCTCATTGTCGTTTATGAATGAAGTTGATGCGGGGCGGGTGATGGATAAAGTAGCGGCAGCGGGGATTCATATTATTGCCTTGCCCTCGTGTAATTTGGTGTTGCAAGGCCGCAATCAATTTCCGGCTCCGCGTGGGGTAACACGGGTAAAAGAATTGTTGGCGCGTGGGGTAAATGTATCGGCGGCCTCTGATAATGTGCGTGACCCATTTAATCCATTTGGCAATTATGATGTTTTGTCAGCGGCTTATATCTCGGCCCATACAACGCACATGACCGGCACAGATGAACTCAATCTTACCCGTGAGATGGTGACGGCGCACCCGCGTTTAGCGATGGGCTTGCCCGCCTGTAGCGTAGCGGTTGGCGCACCTGCCGATTTTGTGCTGCTCGACAGCAACGACTTACAAGACGCAGTTTTGTGCCCGCCTTACCGTTTGGCGACAGTTAAGGCGGGCAAATTAATTTATAAGGCTGAAATTCGGCGTGAATGGTTCATGTGCCCGTAATTGGTTGCGCCGTTATGGGCGCACCAGCATCACCGGCACATTGCCATGCTTAACTACGCGGTCGGCGACGCTGCCAATCAGCCAGCGGCCTAGCCCACTGCGCCCATGGGTAGACATAACGATCAAATCGGGTTGAATTGTCGTCGCATAATCAAGGATTGCGGCGGCTGGGCTACCTTCCATGACATGGGTTTTTACATTTAAGCCCTGATCGGTTAATCGCCGTTGTAGTGCGGTTAAATAATCAGCGGTGAGGGTTGCGATAGGGTTTGTAATGCCGATGCGTTGCCGATGCGGCAATAACAGGGTTTCCCGTTCACTTGGCACGTTTATTGAGGGGTCAAGAATATACGTTTCTTCAAGTTGTGCAATGGCTTGCACCAAATATAGCTCGCTATTCATTGCGCGGGCTAAATCACAGGCAATTGTAATGGCTTTTTCGCTAAACTCTGAGCCATCTACGGGAACCAATATTTTCTTAAACATAGTATCTCCTATCTGTTTGGCACATAGCATAAGCGCATTGGTTTGAATTGTCACTCGTAGGGTGGGTGGGGAGGCATTACCCAGTTGGCTATAGATTTTGGGTCAAGAATCTATCAGCATTGGGTTTATGCAATCACCACCCGATTTACAACCCAAATATCAAGGCCTGAGCCAAACCGAGGTGATGGTGCGCCGCACCCAGTTTGGCTATAACGAATTATCGGTGCGCCAAGGCCCCAATGCGATATTGATCTTTTTGTCGCAATTTAAAAGCCCCTTGGTTTATCTCATTTTAGTGGCGGCGTTGATTTCATTATTGTTGGGCGAAATTGCCGATTTTGTGATTATTTTGGCGGTGGTGATGATCAACGCGGTCTTGGGTTTTACCCAAGAATATAACGCCCAGCGCACTTATTTGGCATTGCAAGGGTTAGTGCAACGCCAAACCTCTGTTATTCGGGCTGCTGTCAAACAAGATGTTCCCGTTCGTGAATTGGTGCCTGATGATGTGGTTTTGTTAAGTATCGGCGACCTTGTGCCATGTGATGGCATTTTGCTCGAAGCCCAAAAACTGAGCATCAATGAGG
>CAZLOF010000367.1:0-1880 GCA_964560745.1 uncultured Thermoflexus sp. | reverse complement strand
CCCATGTGTTTATGGGAACTACCGTGGCGATGGGGCGCGGGGTGATGCAAGTGTTAGCAACGGGTATGCAGACCGAGCTTGGCAAGATTGCGGTTAGTTTACAAGACCCCATTCACACCGAAACCCCATTGCAACAACGTTTGCGCGGTCTCAGCCAAACCCTGACCAAATTGGTGTTGGCACTTACATTGATGGTTTTTGTGACCGGTTTATGGTTGGGCAAGCCGCTGTTTGAGATGTTGCGTATGTCGATTGTATTGGCCATTGCTGCCGTGCCAGAGGGCTTACTCATTGCGGTTACGGTGATTTTGGTGCTAGGTATGCGCAAAATTTTGAAGAGCAAAGGCTTGGTTAAAAAACTGGTGGCCGTTGAAACTTTGGGTGCGGTGAATGTGATTTGCACCGACAAAACCGGCACGTTGACCGAAGGCCGGATGCGGGTAAGCTGTTTACAAACCCAAGAAACCCAGTGGGGGCCGAAGCGGGCGATTGAGGTGATGGCACGTTGTAACAATGAAGAAGGCCCGGTCGAGTTGGCATTGACCGAATATTTGCGCGGCAAGCTCGGCCACGAAGCCGAAATATTGGCTGCCGCCCCACGTTTGAGTGAAGAATTGTTTTCGAGCGAGAGTAAATTTATGAGTGTGCGGGTGCAAACGGAACGCGGGTTAACCGATTATTTGAAAGGCGCACCCGAGATTGTGTTGGCAATGTGTGAGATGGCTGAAACCGAGCGTCAGGTGATTTTGCAGCAGATCGACGCATGGGCAGCGGATGGGTTGCGCGTGATCGGGTTGGCTTATCGTGATTTTACGCATACGCTTGCCCCGATACCGCTTGAGCAGCACAGCGCTTATACGTGGGTTGGTCTGGTTGGCATCGACGATCCCATTCGTAAAGGGGTGACTGAGGCGATTGTACAAGCCCAACAAGCCGGTATACAGGTAAAGATGATCACGGGGGATTATCGCCGCACGGCAGAGCGGGTGGCGCGAGCGGTTGGATTAAACGTCGCGGCGGATCAAATTTTGGATGGACAAGAATTATCATTGTTGAGCGATGTCCAGTTACAACAACGCATGGCCTATTGCAATGTCTTTTCGCGCATCCGCCCGCACGATAAATTGCGGATTGTGACGGCTTTGCAAGCCCAAGGCCAAGTGACGGCCATGATTGGGGATGGCGTAAATGATGCCCCAGCCCTGCGTCGTGCCGATATTGGGGTGGTGGTCGATAACGCGACCGATGTCGCCAAAGAAACGGCTGACTTAATTCTGCTTGACAATAATTTTCGCACCATTATGGCTGCCATCGAAGAAGGCCGCGTTATTTTTACAAATATCTGCAAGGTGGTGGCTTATGTCTTGTCCAATTCGTTTGCGGCGATGTTGACGATCTTTGGGGCGTTGGTGCTTGATTGGCCTATGCCGTTATTGGTGGCCCAGATTTTGTGGATCAATTTGGTCATTGATGGCCCGATTGATATTGTGCTTGGGTTTGAGCCTGCCGAAATCGGTGTGATGCAGCAAGCCCCACGTGCAAAAACGGCATCGATTTTGCCGCCATTTAACCTTGGGTTGGTGTTTTTGGTGGGCTTGAGCAGCATGTTGGGCGGTTTGGGGTTGTTTGGTTATTATGCCTTTGTAGAAAATAATATTACCTTGGCGCGGAGTATGGTGTTTGCTTTGTTTACGCTAAACTCCCTCATTACTATTGTGTCGTATCGCACCCTACATCAGCCATTATGGCGTGCGCAACCCATTTATAAAAATCTGTGGCTGGTGGGGGCCGAACTTGTGGCGCTGGCGCTCACAGCGGCGGCATTTGCCATACCGGCCTTGTCTGGGGTATTGCATATTCAGGCGCTTAGCCTGTTGCAA
>CAZLOF010000366.1:1792-5236 GCA_964560745.1 uncultured Thermoflexus sp. | reverse complement strand
GGTTTAGGGCTACTCGAAGTTGATTTGTTTGAAGTGCCCAGTATGCAAGAAGCGGTTTACCGTGTCGCTGTGGCAGCCGAACAAACCCCAGCCGGTGAATGGATTACTGGGCGGGGCTGGACACAAAATGTATGGAAAGAAAATCGTTTCCCAACAGCACTCGACCTTGACCCAGCTACCAATCAACACCCAGTAGTGCTAACGGCCAAAAGCGCCCATGCGGTTTGGGTAAACTCACTGGCTTTAAAAATTTGCGAAATTAACCGCAATACCCCCGACCCAATTGGTGGGCACGTGGTGCGCGATGAGCATGGCGACCCAACCGGTGTGTTACTTGAAAATGCCATGTATTTGGTTGACAACTATTTGCCAGCCCCCACGGCAGCGCGTGCCGAATCGGGTGTTGTAAAAGCCATGCGCAAAATGAACCGCTGTGGATTAACTGGTGTGCATTGTATGGATGGCGCAGGT
Source organism: uncultured Thermoflexus sp. (assembly GCA_964560745.1). GTDB lineage: Bacteria > Chloroflexota > Anaerolineae > J036 > Brachytrichaceae > AQU-03. The sequence continues at coordinate 4,765 of CAZLOF010000366.1, read as the reverse complement.
GGCATTCAATCATTTAATACCTATCAAAGCCTACACCGCCAGGGCAAATTATCAGTGCGTATTGTCAAGCAATTGCCTGTACAAGACCTAGATACGGTTATTGGCGCAGGAATTCATAGCGGTTTTGGCGATAACTGGTTGCGGGTGGGGGGCATCAAAATTTTTGCCGATGGCGCGTTAGGCGCTCGCACCGCAGCAATGTTGGCCCCATATGAAGATGAGCCGCGCAATAAGGGCATTGTCACCTATGAAAAAGAAGCTTTGTGCGATGCAATGCAACGTTGTCATTCAAACGGGCTAGCGACGGTCATTCATGCAATTGGCGACCGTGCCAACCGTGATGTGCTTGATGCGCTCACATTGGTCACAAAATCGCCGCGCGTTCATACCAATGGCACAAATGGACACAGCCATGAAAATGGGAAACACGCGCCAATGAAATTGCGCAACCGAATTGAACATGTGCAACATATCGATGCTTGCGATTTACCACGTTTAGCAAAGCTGGATGTGATCGCATCAGTTCAACCCATTCATGCCACCCAAGACATGTATGTAGTCGATAAATATCTTGGCCCCGAGCGCTCAAAATTGTCATACGCGACCCGTTCTATCCGCGATAGCGGTGCACGGCTGGCCTTCGGGTCTGACACACCGATCGAGACATTTGACCCAATTGTCGGGATTCATGCTGCGGTTACACGACGACGGGCCGATGGCAGCCCGGGGCCAGATGGCTGGCACGGCGAACAACGGGTGACAGTGCATGATGCCATTCACGCCTATACAATGGGTGCAGCTTATGCCGGTGGCATGGAAAATTTGGTCGGATCAATCGAGCCCGGCAAATTGGCTGACCTGACCGTGCTATCACGCAATATTACCCAAATCGCATCTGATGAGCTGCTCAATGTAAAAGTGATGCGTACGATGGTGAATGGCGATTGGGTTTAGGAGTGTAGATTTTCGCCATTTTTTGCCAACCTTTATCGTCGCGCTATCTTAACCGCTAAAACCTATCTTTCCTCTGCAGAGGAAGGATAGTGGTTCCGACGAAAACCTACTTGACGAGCTATAAGTCACGACTCATGAATCATCCCTATAATATACAGAATGGATAATCTATTTCTCGCTATTGGGTATGGTTTTCTGGGCATGGCAATGTTATTTGTGGGCTATAAAATCTTCGATTGGCTCATTCCTTATGACATTCAAAAAGAAATTTTTGAGAACAAGAACACTGCCGCCGCCATATTTATGGGGTTGGTCTTGGTATCGATTGCAATCATTATTTTAGGTGGCATTCATGGCTAAAAAATACGCAAGACACGCTAGCAATGTTGGCAAGCGGTCATCGCGTGTTGGGCTTTCATTAGTGTTGGCTTTGGCCTTGGCTGGCGGCGGTTATGCTGGGTATCGTTGGTTGACTGACGAAGAAGAAGAGGAGGAAGAAGCCCAACAATTGCAATATGCCTCATTGGCCGATTGTGTCGCCGATTGGGGCGATGAGACATTGTGCCAGCTCGGCGATGATGACAAAATACGGGTCGAGGTCACTGGCACACCCACATCAGCCGGCAGCACCACCACAAGCCATAGCACCCACCGCACCTATTACAGCCCTTGGTTTATTGTGCGCAGCGGCAGCTATTTTTATGGCAATGACTATAGCAGCCAACCCACCCGTGGTAATGTTGCCAGTCATAATGCCTCGGTTGTTTCGAGCAATGCGAGCAGCAGCGCCAGCCGACCCAGCAGCAGCAGCAGCAGTACGGTTGGTAAATCGAGCATTAGCACCGCCAGCAAATCAACCTCGACTGGCAGTATCAGTCGCGGCGGGTTTGGGTCGAGCGCCAAAGGTAGTTCATCGTCATGAGGCGCGTTATCACCCAGCCACGCCAAAATTGGCAACAACGTTGCCAAGCCGTTGGTTTTAATTTTGATTTTGATGGCTCGTATTACCAAGAAAACGCCTATTATTTGTTCTCGCCCAGCCAAATTGAGGTGCTTGAAAATGCCATCAACACGTTAAATGAGATGGCGATCGCAGCGGTGCAACATGTGATTGATCGTAACTTGTTCGCTAAATTGGGCATCACGCCTCTGGGGGCCGAGTTGTGCCGCCGCTCGTGGCAAGAGGATGAACCCACCCTCTATGGGCGTTTTGATTTATTTTACGATGGCAAAAGCGCCCCCAAATTATATGAATTTAACGCCGATACGCCAACGTCTTTGCTCGAAGCCGCTGTTTTACAATGGGATTGGCTGGAAGACGAGTTCCCACATGATGACCAATTTAACGCCCTGCACGAGAAATTGGTCGATGCGTGGCGTTTCATGCCCAATCACCGGGGGTTAACCCACTTTTTATATATCGACGACAGCGCCGAAGATTACACCAATGTGTGCTATTTGGCCGATACCGCGCATCAGGCTGGGCGCGAAGTGGCGATATTACCGATCTCGCAATTAGGTTGGGATGGCAATGAGTTTGTCGATGAACAAGAACGTCGCCTCGAAGTTGCTTTTAAACTTTACCCTTGGGAATGGCTAACCCGCGAGGAATTTGGGCAACATTTGCTAACGTCACGAGTGAAATGGGTGGAACCGCCGTGGAAAATGATTTTGAGCAACAAAGGCATTTTGCCAATCTTATGGTCGCTCTATCCCAACCACGACAATCTATTGCCGGCTTATTTTGAGCCGCATAATGGCTTTGTGCGCAAACCGCTTTTGAGCCGCGAAGGGGCGAATATTAGCTTGCCAAACGGCATCGAAACCGAAGGCAATTATGGCGAAGAAGGCTATGTTTGGCAAGCATTTTGCCCATTGCCCAACTTGCAGGGCAACTATCCAGTTATTGGCGGCTGGGTGGTGGGCGATGAAGCCGTCGGCATAGGCATTCGTGAAAGCGACGGGTTAATTTCGACCAACATGAGTCGCTTTGTGCCTCATGTGATGACACGGTAGAGG
>CAZLOF010000366.1:1398-1782 GCA_964560745.1 uncultured Thermoflexus sp. | reverse complement strand
ATGTGATGGCAAGATGAGGGAGTGACAAAGTGAGTGGGTGACAAGGTGACAAAATCACCTTGTCACCTTGTCACCCCCTCACCTTGTCATACAATAGCCGCCCATGCCAAATTTTCTCATTCTCGATGGTGCGATGGGCACCGAACTCACCCGACGCGGGGTAGACACCCATTTGCCGCTATGGTCAGCCAAAGCACTGATGGATGCCCCCGACGTGGTGGCGCAAATTCACGCCGATTATGTGACGGCAGGCGCACAAGTGCTCACCTCTAACACCTTTCGCACCAACGTGCGGGCGCTGGACAAAGCCAATTTGGGGCATCGCGCCCGTGAGCTAACCTTTATGGCAGTGGCCTTGGCGCGGCAGGCGGCGCAGGCTGGCGC
>CAZLOF010000366.1:0-1388 GCA_964560745.1 uncultured Thermoflexus sp. | reverse complement strand
CATTAAAGTAGCGGGCAGCCTTGCGCCAGTCGAAGATTGCTATTCACCCGACTTGGTGCCAAGCGAAGCCGAATTGGATACCGAACACGGTGAATTGGCCCGCAACCTCGCCGATGCTGGTTGCGATTTTATTTTGGTCGAAACGATGAACACCATACGCGAAGCCGTAGCAGGAGCCAAGGCTGCCGCCGCCACTGGGCTGCCATTTTGGGTCAGTTTTACGCTCGATTCACAAAATAACCTCGTGAGTGGCGAAAGCATCAGCGCAGCCGTGCAAGCGATTTTGCCGTTGCAGCCACAGGCCATGTTGGTTAATTGCATCCCGGTTGCTCAAGTTTCGGGGGCATTAGGGTTGCTACGGGCCGCCCTTGATGGCTCAAATCTCCAATTTGGGGCCTATGGCAATGTTGGGCATGTCGATGATGAGGTCGGCTGGACGCTCACCCATGCGGTTTCGCCAGCGGCGTATGCCGAGGCAGCACAGGGTTGGCAGCGCTTGGGGGCCAGTATCATTGGTGGGTGCTGTGGCACGGTGCCAGCGCATATTGCACAGTTGGCGAAAAAGTGATATGACATTGACCCGCCCACTACGAATTGGCATTCTTGGCACAGCCATGATTACCCCCGCCGCAATAATTGTGCCAGCCCGCCAAGTGCCCGAAGTGCAAATTGTGGCGGTGGCAGCGCGTGATATGGCGCGGGCGCAACATTTTGCTCTACAGCATGGCATTGCCAAAACACACCCCAGCTACGAGGCGCTGATCGCCGATCCTGACATCGATGCCGTTTATAACCCCCTGCCCAATAGTTTGCATGCCGAATGGAGCATAAGGGCAATGCGGGCCGGCAAACATGTGCTGTGCGAAAAACCCTTTGCCAGCAATGCCGCCGAAGCCGAACAAATGGCGCAAGTGGCCGCTGAAACCGGGCGGGTGTTGTCCGAAGCCTTCGCATGGGTGCATCATCCCATCGCGGCGCGGGTGAATGAGATTATCGCCAACGGCGAGATCGGCGCGATTCAGCATATTGAGGGTGAATTTCGCATTCCGCTCATTCAACGCCGCAACATTCGCTGGCGCTACGACTTGGCTGGCGGGTCTTTAATGGATGTGGGCTGTTACCCACTAACGTGGATCAGACAATTAAGCAATGCCTTTTGTGGCGGCGAACCTATCGTTTACCATGCTAGCGCCGCCACATGGACACCCAAGGTTGACCGTTGGTTGCGGGCTGATTTTAAGTTGCCAAATGGCGGTATGGCGCGGCTGACCTGTGCGATGTTGTCGATTATTCCGTTACGGGCGCGGGTATTTATTCGCGGCGAGCGCGGCATTATCGATATCGGCAGCCCATATCACCCACAAGGTAGCATTTACCCACATTATGTG
>CAZLOF010000365.1:0-5241 GCA_964560745.1 uncultured Thermoflexus sp. | reverse complement strand
TTTCTACGTTCACTTTAGCCGCAATATATCGGGTATCATGCCCCAATGCTCCCCAAAACACAAGGACTAATTCTCGTTATCATTGCAGGGATGGCATTTGGGGCATTACCCATATTTGCACGCATCGCTTACGCCGACGGCGTAGACCCATTTACACTGCTGTTTTTACGTTTTCTCATTGCTGGCAGCATCATGCTGATCATTGCATTGGCCCGCCACGAAACCTTCCCGCGCGGCAAAACACTCGTTGGCCTCATGGTAATGGGCGGTGTGCTTTATGTCGCGCAATCGCTCTCTTATTTCATCGCCATCACAATGGCCTCGGCCGGTCTCATTTCGCTGTTGCTGTTTTTAAACCCCGGCATCGTAACGGTGCTTTCGACCCTCTTCTTTAAAGAACAGATTACACGGCTGCAATTAGCCGCATTGGGCTTGGCACTCTTGGGCAGCATCTTAACCATCGGGGGCGATACGCCCAGTGCCGCCATCGCCACACCCAACAACCCACTCGGCGTGATGTTGGGCATAACAGCTGGGGTCATTTATGCCATTTACATCACTGTTGGGGGTTATTTCACACGTGGGTTATCTATTTTGGCTTCGAGCACCGTCATCATGCTATCGGCTTTGGTCGTTTTTGGGGTGATTACACTGATACGCGGGCCACATTTACCCCAAACCGCGCAAGGTTGGTTGGGGATTGGGGGATTGGCGCTCATTTCGTCAGTCGTCGCAATTTTTTGCTTCTTTGCTGGTGTGCAGCGCGTCGGGGCCGCTACGGGGTCAATGCTCGCCACAACCGAACCCGTCACCACCATTTTGTTGGCGGCCTTGGTGCTGGGCGAGCCCATTTTGCCAATGCAAGTTTTGGGCGGTAGCCTCATTTTGTCGGCGGTTTTATTGCTAGCCAAGCGTTAATTATGATCTTCATTATCGAACTTTCGGGCACAATCGCATTTGCCATTTCGGGCATTCTCGAAGCCCGCCGTCAAAATATGGATTTGATCGGCGTATTTACATTAGCCTTTATTACGGCATTAGGGGGCGGCACACTACGAGACATTTTGCTTAATCGCCACCCACTCACATGGGTCGCCGACCCAAGCTATGCCCTCATGATCTTTGGGCTTTCAGTCATCGGAGCCATCATCTTTCGCGGCAATCATTTTCACCCTGCAGAACGTTGGATTGTGATTCCTGATGCCCTCGGATTGGGGTTATTTGCTGCTACCGGAACCGCTTATGCCTTAAATTTAGGCATCTCGGTATTTGTGGCTTTATTACTTGGGGTGATCACAGCAACGTTTGGCGGGGTATTACGCGATCTTTTCTGTGCCGAAATCCCTAGTGTTTTTCGCCGCACACAGCTTTATGCTACCTGTGCCTTTGCTGCGTCATTTGCCTATTGGTTCGTTCACGCCAGTGGTGGCGACCACGAAATCAGCACCTTTGCAAGCATCTTTGTTGGCGCGTCATTGCGCCTATTGGCGCTGCGCTTTGATTGGCGGTTGCCAATCTAAACGGCTTATTTCTTACGCCAGAAGCACTATCTTGACGTTGTTATGGGTGGCTTTGTCGCCCATAACAACGTCGGGATAGTGCTTTTGGCAATGATCTTTTAAAGAAAACGGATTCCTTTACGATTACTTACCCAATTCTTTAAGCGCATCATCAACGTACTTGGTGTTGATAAATTTTGCCATGTCGATATCGTCTGGGTAATTCAACAAACCTTGCTTGCGAAAGAATGCCTGCAAAGCCATAATGTCCTTCAGCGGAACCACACCTTGAGGGTCATAATAAGCCCGTGAGGCACGCTTTAGCACATCGGCGGGAGTCTTAGTCCACTTTTCAATAGCTTTGAGGTTGGCCTCGTCATAATACTTCTCGCCCTCAAGATCGCGTGCGCCACGCAAATACGCCTTCATAAACCCTTTGGCTAAATCTGGATTCGCCTTTACCCATGCTTTATTAAAATAAACATAGGTTGGCTTAAAATCGCTGATAAAGTCTTCAGAAATCCGCTTAATCAAGCCCAAACCTTCGGCTGTGGTGGCAAACGGCTCAGTCAAGATCGCGCCGTCTAGTGTGCCACTTTCGAGCGCTGGGCCAATTTGTGGGAATGGAACCCCTTGAATTTGCACATCCTTAATATCAACACCGCCTTTCTTCAAGGCTTCAGACAACCACCATTCAGTAGCCGTGCCGCGATTATTCGTGGCAACTTTTTTGCCTTTCAGGTCTGCGGCTTTGGTTAACTCACCGCTATCAAAACGCTTTTTGCTCACGACTAGCGGGCTAGCCACCTTCGGGCGCTCAAAATGTAAAGGCGCAGCTATTTCAAATTCGATCCCACGTGAAACAGCATTCAACATACCCGCGGCAATACCGCCACCAGCCACATCAAAATTACCGGCAGCGACTTGCACTACCGCATCCGAGCCACCATCAATGGCAAGAAATTCGAGTTGAATACCCTCTTGCGCAAAATAGCCTTTCTCGGCGGCCACATAAACCGCGCCGTTAATAATAACAGGCACAAAACCAAATTTAATGGTCTTTAAATTACCACTAGGCGCGGCAGCAGGGGCCGCTGGCTTTGGGGCTTCGGTTGGTTTGGTGGGGGCGGGAGTTGGCGTTGGGCTGGCACATGCGGCTAATACCACCGCCATCGCAGCCATGCTAGCGATTCGTGTAAATGGGGATACGAAATTGCGTTTCATGATAAAACCTCTGATCGTTTTGTTGCTTGTGAATAATTTCACAAGTGCTGGTTATTATACTCCCATAACAAACTGACCAGTCGGTTTATAGTTGTTTTTCCATTTGATATTCTAGCTGCGACTTGCGCTAAGACCTCCAATTTTTTAGCAGCTATTTTCAGTTGATCATGTTATTTTTAATTGCAAATATATAGACACATAGAAAATCACGTCAATAGCTACTTTGCCGCATATTCACTGCATTACAGCAAGGCATTAACTATCATAGATACTCGTTCCAAAGGCTGAACCATTTTAGAGTCGGTTCAATCTACAATCGGGTTCATAAATAACGTCTTGCAGAAGCTTTCTTAGTCGCACATTCCCCATCTCCGCTACCTCTTCGAGCCATTCTTCTGCATATTAAAAATTTTTAAATCGCAAGAAATTACCGAGGTGATCTATGCTTGGCCTTGAATGGGGACGGGTGAAGTTGGTTTTGTATGATTCAGATTGGCCGAAGCTATTTGCAATTGAAGCTGAACGCCTAAGCAAAGCGCTAAATATTAATATTCACGACATACAACATGTAGGTAGCACAGCTATCCCACACATGATAGCGAAGCCAGTGTTAGATATTGCTATCATTTTGCCAACCTTTGAAAGTGGCTTTAAATTGATTGAACCGTTACGTACTGCTGGATACACCTATATGGGTGAAAATGGCATTCCCAATCGTCATTTTGCATTCCGGGGTGATCCTGTTACGCATCATGTACAAATGTTTGAACATGGCTCTGAAGAATGGCAAAATATGATTTGCTTTCGCAACTATATGATTCAAAACCCAGAATTAGCAGCGCAATATGCCCAATTAAAATTGGCGCTGGGGCAAAAATTCCCAAATGATCGCGGCTCATACCGAATTGGCAAGATTCCATTCATCAAACGTATGGTAGCGATTGCGGTTGAAGAATACCGAGGGTATGCTGAAGAAGTGCGCAACAAGTTATCTTGGCCGCCGCATATGCCGATTTTGGCTCATTAAAATCTGGGGGATACCTGATTTCACAATTCCTCCACAAGCGTAGCTTGTGGAGGAATTGTGAAATCGGCATTTACTCGATTTTCACCCTCTCTTGGTATAACATCACCACGCTATTATTTCGCGGTCGGCAAAAAACTGCCCCGTTGGGGCATCATCGGGCAAGGTGGCTAACCAAACTGGGGTATCTGCGCCTTCGGCAACTGATTTATGCGCCGATGGCCCGCCCATATCGGTGCGCACCCAGCCCGGCGTACAGCAATTAATCTTGATATTGCCACGCCCAACCTCAGCGGCAAAAATCGTGGTGAGGGCATTAAGCGCTGTTTTAGAAATGCGATAGGCCGCAGTGCCGACCCCCATATCGCTTAATTGCCCCATTTCAGATGACACATTCACCACCCGTCCATAGCCATTGGTTTGCATCAATGGAATGAAAGCTTGGCACAGCCGTAATGGCCCATATAAATTGGCTTCTAACGTGGCTTGTAAACGAGGAATATCTAAATTAAAAATGCTGACATCGTCATCGATCAAAATGGCCCCGTTGTTGACCAAAATATCGAGCCGACCATATGTCTTAAGCACAAAATCGTGCAAAGCGTTTACACTCTCGTCGCTGGTCACATCTAATTGATGCACCACAATCTGCGCCTGTGGCTGTGAAGCACGAATCATTTGTGCCGCAGCTTCACCTTTTTGCAGGTCACGGCTGGTCAAAATAACTTGAATATTTTGTGCGGCAAGGTCGGCGCAAATTTGTTGCCCAATACCGCGATTAGCCCCAGTAACAAGTGCAATTTTCATGATTACCAACGAATAGAAACGGAAGTGCCCATATCGGCCCAACGATATAAAGCAGCCGCATCAGCATGGCTTAAGACCACACAGCCATATGAGGCTGGGCGACCCAACAAACCCGACCACATGGTTTGCCCAAAACGGTTAATCGGCAACGCATGAAAACCATTTTCAATACGCCCGACATAATAAATACCAAGCCAATAAGGCATGCGTAACTGCCAAGTGCTGGCATAGGCCTCTAACATTTTTGTTTGCACTTGAAAATTGCCAACTTTGGTTGCACCTTGCATCCCAGTACTCGCAACATAGGTGCGCGTCAACTGACCATTTTCATACAAATATACCCGTTGCCGGTTTAAACTAACATAAATCGATTTGTTAGCGCGTGAGGTTGTATTTGTTTCTGTTTTTGTTGGGGATGCAGGTGCGCTTACTTGCGGTTGCGACACAACATTAGAAGAAGCGGATGTGTTCCCCGGTATCACGAGTCGCTGACCGATATACACAATATTGCCCTCAATGCCATTCGCAGCGATCAGAGATTGAACGCTAACGCCATAGCGAAGGGAAATACGAAATAAATTTTCGCCGGGCTGCACCACATGGCTACCGGATTGGGTATTCTCGTTGGTTGTGCTGCTAAGTGTGCTGGCCGATGTAGGTTGAATATCAACGAGCGTGGTGATTCCA
>CAZLOF010000364.1:3466-5243 GCA_964560745.1 uncultured Thermoflexus sp. | reverse complement strand
ACATAGTAATCGATGATTCCTTACAATCTCGAATCTTACAAACTTCTTGATAAACTATATCCTTAGTTAGTGGGTACCCTGCTTTTTTTAATACTTTTTCAATAATATCGGGGTAAAACTCAACATTTGTGAGTCCCCACTCGCATAGCCCGTAAGTACCTTGGTCAATGTAGGCAAATATTTCTTTGTTAGACTGAACAATGTTGTGTACATATCCTTCACTAACTACTTCGCCTGAACCAATAAGAGTGTTTACCACCTTCGTGATTTCACGGAAATGCGCAGGAGTTCCAATTTTACGTAGTGCAAATAGGCATAGATCAGATTTGTTTTTCCCCCATCGTTCTAAACCAACTCGCCCATCCTCAGTTGTAATTATATTAGGGTGGATCCGAGTAAATGACCGAACTATGTCTTCCGAAATATGTGGCGGGCAATCATTCCGTTTACGAATTAACGCGGTAAGGACAGAAATGCTACAGAAATCACTATTTAAGATCATCACGTCGTTCAATACGTGGGAAAGATAGGAAAACACCTTGTCCAACAGAACTTCAGGAGAATCTAAGATCCATATTCGTTCTTTCAATATACGGCTATGCTTGATTAATTTTCTCCGGTTTTTATTTAGGATATTTTCAATGAGTTCAACATATCCGATTGGATTAGGCATAGTTGACGGCCAAACATCCATCAAACGATTGGTGAGATCTTCATCATTGGCAAATCCTCCAAGTTCTTCCAATATAGTAATAAGTTTTTTTTCAATTGAATACACTTCACGACAATGACTCAGTTTAATCAACGCCCGCATTTCAATTTGTCGTATCCTTTCGCGAGTCAAAGGATCGGAACTTTCACCAAAATTCTTAGTGAGCAATTCACTTATTTCACTTAATGTACGGCTATTTCCGTCGCTCAAGCCAAATCGCGCCTGAATTACTTTTTGCCCTCGTTCATCTAATTTAGAAATAAGCGATTCGAACAAATTGCTTTGAGGTATTTCTAAATAAACCACTCGTAAAGGGTCAGTTAAAGAGTTTGCCTGTTCCTGACCAACTTGGCTTGATTGAGGAACAGAGTACTCTACAAGGCTTTTTTTTAGTTCAGCGACTCGTTTTAATCCAAAGCCCTTGATAAAGACAGAACTCCCACTAATTTCATAATTGTATAACAAGCGGCATAAGTCTGCAATAGATTCAATTCTTTTGGTAGAATGCTCTTCAATCGCCAGATAAGTCGACCTTTTCAGATTTAGAACTTTGATTGACGTATCTATTAATTTCTGACTGGTTGCCATTTGCGCTAATTGATCAACCCACAAATTCCCGTTATCTTTTATATTATCTACATCACTGCTTATTTCTCCAGACTGTTCATCTTCTAATTTATTACTATGTTGAGCATTGGACAGTGATATAGGAATAGGGCAAAACAGCTTGTCCTTTAGTTCATTTAACCCTTTTTGACCCAAGCCATATAATGTCGCATTGCCACTTTCTATTTTATGATAAATAAGTTGCGCTTCTTTTAAATAGTTTATCTTGCGCCGTTTCAAGACATTATATGTTCGAACAGACAAGTCCAAATTTTCAAGCGGCACATCATCGGATTGAGATTCCTCATGATCATGCGCAATATTTTTAGCATCGCTCAGCTTGTCAGAGGAATGCGCAAGATATTGAAACGAATCAAGAGCAATTTGCTTGAATTGTTCTTCACTTGGCATTCTTTGATCTTCTACAATAAGGGGCAACTGTAATATACGTTCACCTTG
>CAZLOF010000364.1:0-3456 GCA_964560745.1 uncultured Thermoflexus sp. | reverse complement strand
CCCTAATACCTAGTCCCATTTGCTATTATATCACCACCTACACGAATAGAGACATTTCAATCTCCAATTGACTAAATGCAGATTCCCTACAAATCACAATGATATTCCGCCTTCATTAGAATATGTAACAGCATAAATAACAAAGGAGATATTGCAAAATCCGAATAATATTATTCTGGAATCATCTCTCCACACACAAAAATATTATAATCACCCCCTACCGCCGGCCCACCACCCGCAGCGCAAATTTGCGATGTGGCCCGGGGATGGGCGCAATTTCAGACTTGAGCACATAGTTGGGCGTGGGCAGGGCAAAGTGGGTCTTGGCAAGCAACGCCGCCACGATCAGCATAATGAGCGATTCGCCCATGCCAGCGCTCAGGCAGGTGCGGCTGCCCAAGCCATAGGGCGCAAATGCGCCGGATTGGTGATGCTCACTGCGTGGCTCGAAATAACGCTCAGGGTCGAAGGTATAAGGGTCGCGGTAAACACTGGGCAAAAAGTGGGTGACACCCGTGGCGATAAACACCAATGCGCCTTTGGGGATGGTATGCCCCTCAAAATTAAACTCTTGGGCCACATAACGCGGCAAGGCCCCGGCAATGGGATACATGCGCATGGTTTCGAGGCAAGCGCCATACAGCCAGCGCATCGGGCGAAATTGCTGCAAACTAGGCATGCCATTGGCAAACAGGGTGTCAATTTCGGCTTGCACCTTTTGCAACAGGCTGGGCGAGCGCAATAACTCGTAGAGCAAATAACCGGTCAGGCGTGGGGCATAGGCCACGCCATTCACAAACGGCAAATGCACATAGGCCAACAAATCGGCAGAGTTGGCAGCCAAGGGGCTACCATCTTGTTTGACACTGCGCAACAGCAAATCGACAAAATCATCGCTTGGGGCGCGGTCTGACCCATTGGCTTGATGTTTTTCAACAATTTGCTGCAAATAATGCTCAAAACGGCGTTTGGCGTTTTGATAATCGGGCAATTTGAGCAAAAAGGCGGGTTGAAAAGCCACACCCGAGCCGATCAAGCGGTTGGTAAATAGCACAATATCGCTGAGCGAATCACCGAGGTCGCTATTTTCGGTGCTGCCAGCGATGATCTCGAGGCACAACTGGGTGACGGTTTGCAGCACCGGCACTTGTTGGCCGGGCTGCCAATTGGCACTCATGGCCTCAATCTTTTGCATGGCCTGCGGCATATAGGCCGCCAGCGCATCGCGCGATAATTTGGGTTTGATCAGTTTGCGGTAATAGCTGTATTCAGGTTCGTCGAGTGTCGGCAAATACAGGTCGCTATTGGTTTCTTCGACCAGTTTGCCATAAATGGGGCGTAGCTTAAATAGGGTTTCGCCCGAATTCATCAGCAACAGGTTGGCTTGTGGCCCCGCCAAAATGATAATTTGGCGGCCCGGCACCTGAATTTTGTAAACCGGTCCATGGGCATGATAGGCGGCGGTCAAAAAACCCATCGCATCTTTCATCAGCCCCGGCGCGTTGCCGAGAATGGGGATGCCGGGCACGGTCGGGATGGGAGATGAAGCTTGTGTCAACATAAGGGTTAATTGTTCGAGATCGATGCCGTAGCAGGCAAGCCGCACTGCGTCATTAGCCAATGACGTACATCGTCGATCGTTAGGTTTGTCGCACGCATCATGATATATCGTAGCACAATTTGCAGATAGCTCGGCTGTTAAACATGGATGGGCAGGATGAACAGGATAAGAAAACAAAGAAAAAAATCCTGTTCATCCTGCCCATCCATGTTCATAACCCTTTAATAAGTGGCCAAAACACGCGGGCCGAGCATAAACCAAGCTTTAACAATTTGGTCATCAACCACCTCATAAATGGCGATGACGCTGATATGACCGGGGCCTTCGGCAAACGTGCGGGTGACGCGCTCATGATCGATGACACGATTCCCCATCACCATGCGGTTGATTAAACGCCCAAACAAATTTGGCTCTTGAAAACGAGCAAGGTGACGCTCACGAATTTGGGCCGCGCCATTGGCAAGCAAGGTGTTGGGGTGTTCAAAATATTGGGCATCGGCGGCCCAATAGCGCATAAATGTATCGATATCGCGGGCATTATAGGCATCGAGTTGGGCTTGCACAATCGCTTCGGGGGTGTAAATAAGCATATGCCTATTTTACGAGTGCCAACTTATAATATAGGGCTTACGCGCTTGCCAAATAATATATTTAAATCCCTCACAAAGATCACGAAGAACACAAAGAAAATAATAAAAAAGATAACTTTGTGTGCTTTGTGTCCTTTGTGAGAGATTATTTGCGTAAGTCGTAAATACAGGCCAGTCTGTGTCCCGCCTATACGACAACCGTATAATTTAGCCCTTCATGACGTTTGACGAAGTCTACATTGAACACGCCATTGCGGCATTTGATAAACAGGTTTACCTCAGCGCCATGCATGGGTCACATCATTGGGAGCTACGGCTCGATTTGGGGCGCATTGCCTATCTTGGCCCACACAACCACCGACAAGAATATCAGGTTGAAGTGCTTGGCACTGAATCGGAGACCGAGCGCACCTGGTTATGGGCATGGGCCAACCCCGAGATGTTTAGCGACGCAGCCTTTTTACGCTCGGCGCACGCGCTAAAGCAATATGGTGAAACACACGGCTTGGGTGAATTGACTGTGCCAGTGTTGCCGATTACGCATTATGTCACCGGGGCACGCATTGCGGCAATGACCAGCGGTATCTGCCGCGCCGCCGCCTATGTGCGCTGCGCCTACCCCCAAGGCGCGGCTTATATGCTCATCCGCGACCCACATTTTAAGCGCCCAGTGCAGCGCCCGCTCACCCGCATTTCGCGTATTTTGCCGATGTTTGTGTCAGACGAGCGGCAATTGCCCGGGCGCGATTATCAAACCGCCTTCGAGCATTATTTGCGTTTTTATCGCCTTGGCCCTGCCATTCGCGTCACGCCCGATATGCACACCTTTTACACCCTGCAACCCACCCAACGCGAGCGCACCCTGATGGGCGAGGGCTTGCAAATTGGCGAAAATAAACCACTGGTGGTCGAGTTTGATGCAGCGCGGCAATTGGTGCAAATTGGGTTTTAAAGTATCCCGTGCACAGGCCCAAAATACGGAATGCCGATGCCACTATCCCTCCATCAAGCTACGCTTGATGGAGGGATAGTGGCATCGGCGAAAACCTTAGCCAGATTGATATCATACTAATTATCGCGATGCGGCTGATCGATAATGGCTTGCAAAGCCTCGGCCTTGGCGATATCGAGCGGGGGCTGCACATAATGATCGAGCAAATCTTTCCAGACTAACGTGGCGCGTTGGGCGGTGTCGAGCGCCCCATTTTCTTGCCAAGTGCCAATATTTTGGCGGTCTGCAATGCTGCTGCGGTGAAAATCGGTTTGATAACGGGCATGGGTGTGGGTTGTGCCAAAATGATGCCC
>CAZLOF010000363.1:0-5245 GCA_964560745.1 uncultured Thermoflexus sp. | reverse complement strand
GCAGACCTCCGAGCAGGCGAATGTGCAATGGTGAAGGTGCCACAGTGATAAACGTTGCAGATCGCCTCAAGGCGATCACAAGATATCACTGAAAATATCATGAGACACAAAGATAATCATCCGTCTGTAGACTGATGCACAGACTACGACTTTAAGGCTGCTTTCTCACGTTGCCGAAAATAACGTGCAAACCCCAAACTAATCATAAACATAACAACACCCAGCCCCAAAGTGCTTAGGTCCAGCGTCGGCAATTTTTCGCCAAAATTGCCTTGTATGCCAGCGCCAAACAACACAAACGAAATCGTGCCCGGAATCGACCCCACCACCGTAGCAAACAAAAAGCCCTTCCAATCAATTTTAAGGAAACCAGCCAAATAGCTCACCAAATCATAGGGCAAAAAGATAAAACGCATAGTTAACACAGCCTCAAAACTGTTGCGGCGCATCCGGTCGGCATAGCGGTTGACCAAAGCCATCGCTCGTTCACCTGTGAGCAGTCCCCCGCCAAAATATCGCCCAATGGCATAGGCCACCATCGATGAGGCATTGCTGGCAACAATGGTATATAAAACGCCTGCCACTGGCCCAAACAAATAACCCGCCGCCACTGTCAGCAAAGTAGCCGAGAAAAATAAAAGCGGGCGCAGCAAATATAACAACAAATAAATCAATGGGCCAATGGCGCTACCCGACATCAGCGCAATCAATTGCTGCACCGTTTGGAGTGAGGTAATGTTATTAACATAACTATAGGCAAAATAGGTCAACAGTAAAACAACCCACATTCCCAAGCCAAGGCGTTTTTGTATGTTCATTATGTTTTATCAATAACGAAGGGTAAAACAAATTTTCGCCGAAATCACTATATCCCCAGCCCTGTATGGGGCTGGGGATATAGTGATTTCGGCATTACATCTTTTTAGAAAACAGCCCCGCCAAGGTAGTGGCGATCCCAATTACATCAACCGATCAGAAAGCCGCTTAGGGTCACCCGCCGGATACACCTGTGAATGCCATTCGGTGCCTTGGGCGCGGCGAAAGAAAATACGCGCAAACAAGTTGGCCCCCCGCCCAGCGGGCGGTTGCTGGCTACGATGACAGGCCGAGGCCCGCATTTTGACCTCAGCAAAGGCCTTCGTATTCAACTTAACCGTCATCGGTAGCTCCCACGATGCAATTTTTGCGAGATCAATATCTTTATTGCGGCCAAATTTACTGGGATCTTGCCCAAATAACGGCATCACACGCACCCCAAACTTGATCAACCCACGCGGAAAAACAGGAAAAAACAAAGCAGGTGCATCGGGGTGCGAACCGGTAATCGCGAGCGAAGGATGACGATGAATTGAGGCCCAATTCGTCACATCGATACGAATTCCCCATTTCAATTCATAAGCCCGCAACGTTGCATGATGCAATTTGATATGGTCGGGGTGTCCATAGCCGCCAAATTGGTCATGTGTGAGAATCACATTAGGCTTGAGTTCATCGATTTTGTCAATAATACGTTGCGCCACATCATCGAGCGGGGTCTGAAAAAGCGATTCAGTGTGCGCATTATCGGCACTGCCCACCATGCCAGAATCGCGATAGCCAAGAAAATGCACCCCAGCCAACCCCAATTCTTTGGCGGCACACATTAATTCAGCCGTGCGCAATTCGCCAGTGTTGGCATAACCATTCAACAATTCGGCATCAACTGTGCCTGATTCGCCGCGTGTGCCGCATAAATAATGCACCGCCACGCCTTCGCTGACATATTTTGCCAATGTGCCACCCGGCCCAAATGATTCATCGTCGGGATGAGCAAGGATTACAAGTAAGGTTTTCATTTCTTTGTAACGCATCAATATTCTTAGCCCCTGCGCACAGCATCGCCACACGCAGTTGGCCCAAAATCACATTCATTTCTTCGGTTACGGCTTCGGCAGATTGGGTAGCCGCCAACAAAAAAGGGCGAGCGAGGCCAAATAACGTTGCGCCAAGAGCAAGGCACTTCGCCCCATCCACCCCATTCTTTAAACCGCCGCTGGCAAAAATAGGCAAATTGGGTGCGGCTTCGCGGCAATAGCGAATGGAATCGGCGGTGGGAATGCCCCAATCGGCAAAGACCTCGGCGATGCGGCGTTGGGTGCTGGTTTGGGCGCGATACATTTCAACTTGGCTCCAGGATGTACCCCCCGCACCCGCCACATCAATTGCCGCCACCCCCGCACTAGCCAAACTTTGGGCAGCCTGCCGCGAAATACCCGCTCCAACTTCTTTTACAATAATCGGCACCGACAAAACCCGCGCCAATACCTCAATTTTGCCCAACAGTCCGGCCCAATTCACATCACCTTCGGGTTGCACTGCCTCTTGCAATGGGTTAAGGTGCAAAATCAAGGCATCTGCCGCCACCATCTCGACCAAACGCTGACAATCGTCGAACGAAAAACCATAATTAAGCTGCACCGCGCCAACATTCGCAAATAGCATGACATTGGGCGCAACATCACGCACATTAAATGTATCGATAATTTCAGGGTGGGCAATGGCGGCCCGCATCGACCCAAGCCCCATTGCGATGCCTTGCGCCTGGGCAGCAATGGCGAGATTGCGGTTAATTTGGGCAGCCTGCGCTGTGCCGCCTGTCATCGATGACACAAACAATGGCGCATTTAAGCGCCTGCCAAATAATGTCACCGACATGTCAATGGCAGCCATATCAATCTCTGGCAGCGCCTGATGGATAAAATGCAGCCGGTCTAGCCCGCTGCTCAAACGCGAAGCGACATCCTCCTCAAGGTTAATTCGGATATGATCGGCTTTGCGCTGTTTTAAGATAGTATCGCCCACAGGGGAAGTATTGTAAACATTTTCCTGATAATGGGGTGAGCATAAACCTCGGAGGTCTCAGCTTGGTTTGACGTTGTGTCCGAAGCTTTCAATAAGACCTCCGAGGTTTTAATCTGCGATTAAGCAAACAATTTGCGGGTATGCGCATTCAAAAATATGCCTTGAGGGTCAAAACGCCGACGCATGGCGACAAAATCGTTATAACGTGGAAAAAGTCGCTCTAATCGATCTGCCGTCATAAAGTGCAATTTACCCCAATGCGGGCGACCTTTAAATTCGGCAAACAGGCTATCACACGCCCGCAAATAATCCCAATAATCAACCCCCGGCTCACCCGATATCGATACCACCAGGTTATCACGCTGGTAATTGGGGCTGAGCCAAGCCTGATCTGCGCCTACCGTGCGAATTTCGAGCGGGTAAACACTTAATGGTAGCCACCGCAACATTAATTTGCGCATTTCGTGCAAAATATCGCGAGTATGTTCAATTGGCAAGAAGTATTCGACCTCGTGAAAATTAGGATCATAATGCATCGGGTAAATACGATAAGACCGATCAACCCGTTCATTGGCTGGCAAATTGGGCAATTGGGTATCGGCGGGCACTTCGTTATATAGCTTCACCACACAATCATCGGCGCCACCATGATCAAGACAATAAAGCTTGGCCGAGGCATCGGTAGGTAGCCAAAAAAACGACAAGTGTCGATATTGGTTAATATACTCGTCGAGATGATCGAGCACCGCCGCAAAAGGCAAGGTTTCGTAACGGGCGTGCAAATTATAGGCCGGCGCTACCCGAATCGTCAGCTCAGTCAACATCCCCAATAACCCAAGCGAGGTTTGCAAAGCCGGTAACACCTCGCTATTTTGCTCATCTGAAACCACCACCAAATTCCCCATGCCATCAATCAGGCGCGCACCCGCCAATGTCGCCGAAAAGTTAGTGAAGCGGCGACCCGAGCCATGTGTGGCGGTAGCAATGGCCCCAGCAATGGCTTGCGTATCAATATCACCCTGATTTGCTAACGCTAAACCCTGTTGCCAAAGTGGCTCGGCAAAATCACCGATGGTGGTTTTGGGCAACGCGCTCACGTGGCGCTTGGCCGCATCAATCTTGGTAATCCCGCGCATCGGCTCGGTATTAAGCAATAAACCATCTGTCTCTACCACTGGGGTAAATGAATGCCCTGTGCCCGCAGTGCGCACCCCCAACTGATGCTGGGCGGCATATGACACCCAATGCTGCACTTCGGCCTCATTATTTGCCGTTATTATTTCACGCGGGGTAAATGATTGATTACCAACCCAGTTGGTCCATTTGGTTTGATAGTGAGAATTCATAATTAGCTGCGCGGTATATCATATCACTTAAAAGCGCATTAAACCCGTTTTGTTATGTCAGCGCAGCTATGGTGAATTCAACAGACCTCTTTCTTAATATGACAGTATCAAGTTGCATCGCAGGTTACAATCAGGCACTGATCTATGCCCTTTGCCACGCCTGCACTGTATGACCTTGCGACTACGCCAGCGATTGACCTTTTGGACGTGCGCATTCACACCCTTGGGGTCGCCGAGTTGGTCAGTGGTATCCGCCACACCATTCAAACCAACCAAAAACGCCTGATCTCATATGCGAATGTGCATGCCATTAATATGGCACACGAAGACGCACGCTTTATGCATTTTCTCAACCGCGAGGCTGATATTGTTTTTTGCGATGGCTTTGGGGTGAAATGGGGCGCCACCTTACTTGGCCTCAAATTGCCCCACCGCTTTACCCCACCCGACTGGATCCCACAATTATGTGAATTGTGTGTGCGCAATAACTTCTCGATGTATTTCATCGGCAGCCGCGCTGGTGTAACCCAAAAAGCCGCCGACTTGCTCATTGCCCGAACCGCCGCCGCCTTTCCAGATCTGCCGCGCTTACGCATTGTAGGCACTGCTAATGGTTATTTCGACAAAACCCCCGGTCACCCGGAGAATGAGGCCGTCATTGCCGACATTAACGCCGCCAAGCCAGATATTCTAATGGTTGGCTTTGGCATGCCCATGCAAGAATATTGGCTGGCCGACAACTGGCCCAAGTTTAATATTCACATTGCGCTCACCGGCGGGGCTATTTTTGATTACATTTCGGGCGAAATGCAACGCCCACCCAAATGGATGACAGACAACGGCCTCGAATGGTTGGGGCGCTTGATCGCCGAACCACGCCGGATGTGGAAACGCTATCTGATTGGCAACCCACAATTTTTGTCGCGTGTTATTGGTCGCCGTCTGCGCCGCTCGATTTAGGCTATCCCCCCCACATAGACTATCCTCCTGCAACGACAGACTATCACGTTTGCAAAATATGGTGCAATCATGAGAGATGACCCGAATATCTCCCCCAC
>CAZLOF010000362.1:0-5260 GCA_964560745.1 uncultured Thermoflexus sp. | reverse complement strand
AATCCATTTTGAGGCTTGCACCCGTGAATAGGGTTGGCGGTAAATGGTGGTAAAGCCCAAGGCCCATACCAACGTCATCAACAAAACAACCATGCTGGGCAGCCAACGTAAAACCCATCGCCCAACCCCCCCGCCTTTAAATGTGGACTTTGCAGGTGGAATCGCGAGGCGATCACCGAGGCGCACCAATAACAAGGCCGCGCCTAAGCATAAAAATGGGTAAATGGGCAATTGATATCGCATCGACTTGGTCCATTGCGCCCCCTGATAGACAAAATAGGCAATAACCCACAAGACCAATGGCAAATAAACCCACCAGCGCCGCCCGGTTAATAGCCGCCGCGCCGCCATAAATACCCCAGCACATGCCGCCAAACCCAGCCCTAGGCCCAATCCCCAAAACACAATATTGACTAATGGAAAAGCGATTGGTGTGCGATTGGCCCATTGAATGCCAAACGGTGCATCGACAGTGCCATTCACAAAGCCCTGTGCCAAAATCAATTGCTCAATCCAGCGGCCCGTTGGGGCGAATAGGGCGCGCAAAGGCGATGGCAGATCGCTGGCAATGGCGCAAAGTGTGGTGAGGGCGCTGCCCGAGGCCACACTGGCGCAGCGTTCAAGCGTATATACCGCCTCGCGGGTGCTATCGCCAATAAAGGCATAGGGTTGGCCGACGCGAAATGCACCAAAGGTTGCTATGCCTGCCAAGACAGTTGCCACAATGGCAATCAGCAAGGCAAAAATGCTGCGATGATGATCACGGATGAGCGCGATGGCGATGCTCAGAATGAGCATTGGCACGAGCGGCCAAGTGCTAATCTTGCTGGCAATGGCGCATCCGGCCATTAAGCCTGTAAATAGCGCGTAAAACCAGATTCGAATCGTAGAAAAACGGGCACGGGTGCTAAAGATAAGCCCAACGCACCCCGCAAGACACAAAATGACGAATAAATTGGCAGTGCTATCTACCGTAAAAAAGTGGGCTTGTTGAATGGGTAATACTGCAAGGGCACTGAAACTAGCTGCCAACAGGCCAATTCGCCAGCCAAACATGCGCCGCCCGGCTAAAAATAGCACAAACACGGCAAGCCAATCGCAAAACGCCGACCATGTGCGCCCAACCAGCACAATGATATCGTAACTGGTAAATACGCTCGGGCTGGTGTTGCAGCCGGGCGAAACTGCGCCCAGCCAAAATTGCAGCAATCGCTCTGGCAACCAACTTGTCTCTGATAGACATAAGGCGTTCAGTAGTTCAGCCAGCCCCCGCACGATAAACAGTGGCAACGTGCCATAAACATAACTACGTCCCCAATCGGTGTTATATGGGTTGAGCGGCGAGGTCCCCGAATCGAAAAATTGAGCCAAGTTATCGGGCAGGCGTAGCAGCGATGTGAGAAAGGTTAAATACCGTTCATCGGGGTGCAGGTGCGTGCCCTGATCCCAATCCAGCCCGCTAAATCGCAGTGCCGCAGCGACAATCAGGATGATGAGCAAAAAACCTAAACGTTGGATATATTTCATGCCTTAAATAGAGAACATCGTATTTTGCCATATCTTTGCTATGCATGATGTGGTTTTTTGTTAAATTGGGGGCGTTGGCCGAAAAATAAGCCGAATTGAGTAGGTTGCAAATTTTTAGAAATCAGGTCGTAACATCTCAATAAACAGGCGTAACCCGAAAAGATGTAATGTCGGAATCACTATCTGACTTTTGGGCAAAGAGGCTTTGCATCTTTGCCCAAAAGCCAGATAGTGATTCCGACAAAAATTTGTTTTATTTACCCCGTGCTACATAATCCGCGCCATGCTGCCCTGTGCGGTTTTCGTCACCTCAATGCGTGCCGGAAAAGCATCTTTTAGCTCGTCGATATGAGTAATGACGATAAACCGCTCGAAGTCATCTAGAATGGCGCGGATGGCCTCGATCAGCCGCTCGCGGCCTTGCGTGTCTTGGGTACCAAAGCCCTCATCGATAAACAAAGTTTGCAGTTTGGCTCCTTGCCGATGCGCCAACAATTTGCTCAGCGCAATACGAATGGCAAAATTAATACGAAAGGCTTCGCCGCCGCTATACATTTCATAAGGGCGTTCGCCCAGTTCGTCGCTGATGCGTATGTCTAGCGTTTCACTGGCATCGCCGCTTTTGGTGGCGCGTTGGGTCTCAAAACGCACACTCATGCGCCCGTTGGTCATGCGGTTGAGCAAATCATTGGTGCTGGCCTCTAACTCAGGCAAAATCACCTCAATAATCATGGCAGGCACGCCGTTTTTGCCGAATGATTCGCGCAAGTCTTTTAAAAGCGATTTGCGCCGCCGAATGTCGGTCAATTCGCTGGCAAGCCGCGCCCGTTTGACCTCAAGCGATTTGCACGACTGCACTTTTTGGTTGGCTTCGCCCACTTTGCGCAGGGCGTTGGCGCGTTCGGCATGGGCACGGCCCAGTGCATTGGCGACCTCGGCGGCCCCGCGCAAAAGTTGTTGGCAAGTCAAAATTTGGGCTTGGGTTTCGGTTTGGCGGGTTTGGGCATCGCTGCGTCGCGCCTGAAGCGCCGTTGCCCGATTGCCTAATTCTGCCAGCTTATTTTGCTGCACCTGCACCCCCAATTCGGCCCGCTCAAGTTGCGCTTTGCGGGCGGCAAACACTTGTAGGCGTGGCAAGGTGACGGTGCGCAAAAATTGATGGGCTTTGGCATCGTAGCCCAGCGCCGCCAATTGCATATTGACTTGCGCCAAAGTCTTTTGGGCTTCGCTGGCATAGTTTTGCGTGGTCAGCGTTTGTGACAGGTTGTTTAGGCGTTCGCGGGCGGCGGGCAATTGGGCGGCGGCTTCGGCGGTCTTGCTCAATTGCGCATCGATGGCGACAAGCGAGGCTTGTAACGCCGCCGCCCGTTTCGTTACTTGCTCCAGCGTCATCAATTGTTGCTCAATTGCTTTGCTGCGGGCCAACTCTTGCTCGACAAATTTTTTGTTGGCCTGAAACAAATCACGATAGCCGACCAACTCAGACTCCCACTCCGTTACCAGTTTAGCGCGTTCTTCATCACCCAAAGGCCGCGCACAAGTGGGGCATACCGCGCCCACTTTTTGAATGGCGGTTAGGCTGGCTTTTTTTTGCTTGCCCTCGGCTTCGATCTGTTTATTGTGAGCCTCGGTGCTGCTTTTATTGTCTAGTGCCTCGTCGCGCTCACGCATTAACCGTGCGCGTTCGGCCTCGTGCGTGTTTTGCCCGCCTGCCAATCCGTTATTTAATCCGTTCTGCTCTTGCGTGATGTGTTGCCGTTGTGCGATGAGTTTGCTATCGTCGGCCTGACGCTGCAACTCATTGAGGCTGCGCTCGGCCCCATCGCGTTCGCTTTCCAGCTTGCGGCGGGCATCGGCAATTTGGTTTTCGGCACGGGTTTTTTGCGCGTTTAGCTCGGTTTGGCTGCTCAGTTTGCTGGTTAAAGTGTCGTTTTCAATACGCAGGGCTTCTAAATCTTCAAATCCTTTAATGATCTCGTCACGATGGTCGAGCGCGGCCTGATAATCGCGTAATTCGGCCTCGTGTTTGTGTTGCTCGCCCACAACCGTATTCATTTCGCCATCAATGGCGCTCAATTCGCGCTGAATTTGCTTGGCTTGTGTTTGCAACCCATTCAGCCGCTCCCGTTGGCGGTTCATTTCGGCTTCTTGGGCCTCTAAGGTGCGCACCTGGTCATCGGCTTTGGCGTGCGTGGTTTCGGCTAGCGCCAATTCTTGCTCATATTGCGGCAATTTGGCAATTTCGGCCTCGGCGTTTTCAAAATCACTTTGTCGCAAGGCTTCTTCTCGCTCGATGCCATCTTGCAATTTTTTGGCTTTTTCGTCAAAGCCTTGCCAAATTTGCAAATTAAGAATCTCGGTCAGCAACTTTTTACGCTCGGTTGGGGTTTTAATGGCAAATTCATCGGCGCGGCCTTGCTTTAAAAACGCCGAATTGATAAACGTATCGTAGGTTAAATTGAGCGTTTTGATAATTTTTTGCTGGGTGTCACCCGTTTTGTCTTCGCTAATCACCCGCGGCATGCCATCATTAAAAATCACCAAATTTAACTCGCCCGACGATGCCCCAACTTTGCCGCTTTTGTTGGCCTTGCCTACTTTGCGTGAGCGTATGACTTGATATAAATTCGTGCCTTCACTAAAAGTTAAGGCTACCCGCATTTCGCCTTCGCCTTGCGTAATTAGCTCTTCATCGCGTCGCGCACGTGCCTCACCCCACAATGCCCACGTGACGGCATCGAGCAAGGTGCTTTTGCCCGCGCCATTTTCGCCGGTCAGGCATACTACGTGCAACCCGCTTAGATCAAGCGGGTCGCTATTGCGGTAAGCCATAAAGTTGGTGAGTTCGAGTTTGATTGGGATCATGAAAGTTTAGTCATTACCTGCGTAGGCAATTACGGTTAGTTGATTGGTTGATTGGTTGATTAATGACTCACAAGTCACGAGTCATTAATCAACCAATCAACTAATCAACCATTTACTAAGATCTGAGATAGGCTAAATGTGATTGGTCTGGTTGTTGCAGCAAATTCGCGTCTATAGCACTCGTAACATCGATACTATAACGTTTTAAGCCGTTAATCACTCTGGGGTTAATATGTTCATCACAGTGATATCGCAAATAGTTAGCCATGAATGAGCGCTTGTTTTAACATTGAGGGGTGAGATAGCACAGCTTTTTCTGTCCATGCTTTTTCATTGGCAATCTGAGTATCGATTTCTGTGCGGTGATCATGATAGTAAGCCAGTGCCACATGCACTTGAGCAATACTTAAATCGTAATCAAGGGCAATATTTTCAATCCGCTCACCTTCATTGTAATACCAATGCACAATATTTGCCACCGTAATATTACGATTTGCAATGCGTGCCCTCACACCAAACAATTTTGACTCGTATAGCTCGATATAAGGGTATATTGGTAATTCAGATACTGGTGAAAGAATCTTGGGTAACATAGCATTTTTATCATTAAGCTGGTTTGCCTTAAAGATTCTAATATTATATTGCGTTTGTTGGGTAATATCTTTGTTATTGCGCTTGCGACTAAATTTTTAGAGGGCATCCGTGAATTGGTGAAGATATTGAAAATTTAGATATGAATAAAGTAAAAAACGCGGTTTAAGCCGCGTTTTTTACTTTATTAAATTTGACTATTGATAATAAATTTTAAAACCCCATCGCGCAACCATCGGCGCGAGGGTCACTGCCGCCAATGAGCACGCCATTGGGC
>CAZLOF010000361.1:0-5260 GCA_964560745.1 uncultured Thermoflexus sp. | reverse complement strand
CCTAATGGGATCCGAGTGTGCCATCTTGGTTTTGCAGAGATGATTCAAAATATCTCAGATCATAGTCAATTATTGGCAAACTATGTTCACAAATATTTTATTGACACAACTCAACATATAGCTGGATTGTTCCCTTTACTTGCACCAAATGCACGGGTTTTTTATGTGGTCGGAAATTCAAAGTTTTATGACACAGTTGTTCCGGTAGAACAAATTTATGCCAGCATTTTTAAGCAGCAAGGCTTTATAAATGTTGAAATAGAAACAATCCGAAAACGAAATTCAAAAAAAGAGCTTTTTGAATTTTGCGTTAAAGCGCAGAAGCCATAATTTGTTGCGTTCATAAAGATCAACAATTAAATTTATTTGGGTCCCTAAGTAATATTTGTTTTTATATAATTCCATTGACTATGCCAAACCCTGCCGTCGAAAAGATCACCAAGATTTTGCGCCTAGAGGCCCAAACCGGCTATAACGACAAAGCCGTGACACGCGGCCTCGGCTCATTTGCTGGCGCGTGGATCGCCGATGCGGCTAAAAATAATTTAGACCCAAGCTGGGCCGAAGACATTGCCGACGATATGCGAGCCTATAGCGATATGAAAGATATCGAGGCCCGCAAGGGGGCGATGCAGGCGATTTTAGCGCAATTGCAAACGCCAGTGTTAGGCAGCGCACTTGTTTCGGGTACACCCGCCGTGCCCGCGTCCAGTGCTCTTGCAAAGGCAGGCGTTGGCGCACCGTCAATGCTATCATCTCAACGCCCTGCCGAGCCAAAACCCCGCCCACCTGCCCGCGATGTGCCACAGCGCGACAATGCCTATGCCCCTTATCGCAATTCGGCGATTACCGCCGACCAAGCCAAGCTGGGGTTAGATGCGCCCGTCACCCAAATTAGCGGTATCGGCGATCAAAACGCGCTGCGTTTTAAAAAATTAGGCGTGTTTACCATTGGCGATTTGCTGTATTTTTTCCCCACACGCTATGATGACTATAGCGCCCTTAAAACCATCAATCAACTGGAATATAACGAGCAAGTGACCGTGATTGGGCGCGTGGCCTCGGCTTGGAAACAGCGCACCAAAACCGCCCAAACCATCTTTAATATGGCGCTCGAAGACGCTTCGGGCATGATTCAATGCAAGTGGTTTACCAATGACTATGGGGCCGACAGCCTGCAAAAACAATTGGTGGTGGGGCGCGAGATTGTGTTGAGCGGCAAGGTGAGCGAATTTATGGGCAAGCTTAGTTTTGACCGCCCAACCTTTGAGCCAGCCGAGCATGAATGGGTGACGGCGGGCCGCATTGTGCCGGTTTACCCGCTCACCGAGGGCTTGCAGCCGCTGTTGGTGCGGCGCGTGATGAAGCGTGTGTCTGAGTATTGGTCAACCCGTATCAGCGAATTTTTGCCCGATGCCGTGCGGCGTAGCGCTAATTTGATGGCGCTGAATGAGGCTTTGCGTGAAATTCACTGGCCGCGTGATTTGCGGGCCAAAGAAGCCGCCCGCCGTCGTTTGGCCTTTGATGAGCTTTTTGTGCTGCAAATGGCGGTGCTAAAACAGCGCCAACTGTGGCGCGGTGAACCCGGTCAGAGTGTGCCAGCCCAAGACCAAACGCTCGACAATATGACATCGGCCTTGCCTTATCAATTGACTGGGGCGCAACGCCGTGCCGTTGAGCAAATTGCCAAAGACATTCGTCAACCCATTGCCATGCGGCGGCTGTTGCAGGGCGATGTTGGCGCGGGCAAAACGGTGGTGGCGGCCATTGGCATGGCGATGGCGGTGGCACATGGGGCGCAAGCGGCTTTGATGGCCCCCACCGAAATTTTGGCCGAGCAA
Organism: uncultured Thermoflexus sp.; assembly: GCA_964560745.1. Lineage (GTDB taxonomy): Bacteria > Chloroflexota > Anaerolineae > J036 > Brachytrichaceae > AQU-03. Next base: position 3,419 of record CAZLOF010000361.1, on the reverse strand, counting down.
CATTTTAAGGGCTTGTCAAAATTATTTGCGGCATTTGTGGCCAATGGCTTAATGCCAGTCGAGATTCGTTTGTTGACCGGCAGCACCAAGGCCGCCGAAAAACGCCAAATTTATGAGGAGCTGGCCGATGGTCGTGCTCAAGTCGTCATTGGCACACACGCCATCATTCAAGAGGGTGTGCAATTCAAAAACCTAAATTTTGTGGTAGTCGATGAACAACATCGGTTTGGGGTTGAGCAACGCAAGGCTTTGCGCCAAAAGGGCGGCGAAACCAACCCGCATACCTTGTTTATGACCGCCACGCCTATCCCGCGTACCTTGGCGCTGACGATGTATGGCGACCTCGATAACACGGTGTTGGATGAAATGCCGCCGGGCCGCCAACCGATCGACACCCATTGGTTCACGCCGATCGAGCGTGAACGGGCTTATGGTTTTGTGCGTAATCAGGTGAAAGAAGGCCGCCAAGCCTTCATCATTTGCCCCTTGGTCGAAGAGACCGAGAAAGTTGAGGCCAAAGCCGCCATCGAAGAGCATGAGCGTTTGCAACGCGAGGTTTTTCCACAATATCGGCTGGGGTTGTTGCATGGGCGTATGAAGCCAAAAGACAAAGACGAGGTGATGACGGCCTTTGCACGTGGCGACATGCAAATCCTCGTTTCGACCTCGGTGGTCGAGGTTGGTATCGACGTGCCAAACGCTACCGTCATGATGATCGAAGGCGCAAACCGCTTTGGTTTGTCGCAATTGCATCAGTTTCGTGGGCGGGTGGGGCGTGGGCAGCACAAGTCGTTTTGTTTGCTCATTGCCGATTCGAGCAGCGCCGTCAGTGAAGATCGGCTACAGGCCATTGTCTCGACCCAAGATGGCTTTAAATTGGCCGAGAAAGACCTTGAAATTCGTGGCCCGGGTGAGTTTTTTGGCACGCGCCAAAGCGGTGAGCCAGAGCTAAAGCTGGTTGGCATCGGCGACCGCGATTTGCTTGAATTGGCCCGCAGCCAAGCCGAGCAATTGTTGGCGGCAGACCCAACTTTGGCCGCGCCCGATTGTAAGCAATTGGCAGAGAAGGTGACGACTTTCTGGCAAACCCGTGAGAAGAGTGGTGATGCGAGTTAAGTAGGATAAGTCGTAGTGATTTAGGGATAGGGGCTTTTTTGTCATCAAGTCTGAAATTTTCGCTAAAATCGAGAACATGCGTTCTCGATTTTAGCGAAAATTAGAGTATTAGAAAGAATCGAAAATAGAACATTTGTGCTACAATTGGTGCGTGGCTATAGTTTGTTGTAAAGAAGAATTTATCTGCATTTTCTACTATAGCAATCATTATCTTTTGAGGAAATGATTATGGGCCAGAATACTGTAAAGCGTCTTTATCTCATGCAAGTCGGGATTATGCCGGAATATGAAATTCCGATTGTGTGCTATCTTGTGCAAACCGGAGATGGCAAACATATTCTGATTGACAGTGGTCTACCGGCGATTATTCCTGAGGACAGTTCTGAGTTCGAGAATGGGCAAGACGTTATCGAGCAGTTGGCGAGTATCGGCCTAAAACCAGACGACGTTGATACCGTTATTTCGACGCATTACGATGGCGATCATGCCGGAAGACACGCTGTATTTACGAAGGCGCAATATGTGGTTCAGCGTGTGCATCATTTGGATGCGGCGAGCAACCCGCGTTATGCTTCTATTCGACCCCAATGGGATCAGCCCATGGAGCGGATTCGGCTGGTAGATGGGGACACGGAACTGTTGCCGGGTTTGGAGTTGATTGAGACGAGCGGGCATGTGCCGGGGCATCAATCGGTGCTGGTGCGGCTGCCGAAGACAGGTGCGGTTTTGCTGACGGTTGACGCTGTGCCTTTTGGTGGGGGCTTTACCCGTGACAAGCAGGACGATGATAATCCGGATGCTGACGCAACCCACGTCAGCACGATCAAGCTGCTTGATCTGGTTGATCGTGAGCATGTTGCGCTGGTGATTTTCGGTCATGACGTGGCGCAGTGGAAAGCATTGAAAAAAGCACCAGCGTTTTATGAGTAGTTGGAGGGCTGTGTTCAGCCCAATATACTTATCGCATGAACAACGAAAAATTTTACAAAATGATTTTCGGCGGCGTTTACCCGTTATATGTTCAAAAAGCCGAAAAGAAGGGGCGCACCCGCGCAGAGGTCGATGAAGTCATCTATTGGCTGACGGGATATGACCAGCAAACCTTGCAGCAACAGATTGACCAGAAAAGCAGCTTCGAGGTGTTTTTTGCCCAAGCGCCGCAGTTGAACCCGAATGTGGTGAAGATAACCGGTGTCATTTGTGGCTGTCGCGTCGAAGCAATCGAAGACCCCTTGGTGCAAAAAGTGCGCTATCTCGATAAACTTATTGACGAATTGGCAAAAGGCAAGCCGATGGCAAAAATTTTGCGGCAATAATGACTCGTGTGAGAGGCGTTATAAACACATGGCTAGTTGCCTCTCACGAAGTTCACAAAGGGTATAACAACCCCTTCGCCTGAACCACAAAAAACAAGCGAGACACAACATCTTTGCAATTTGAAAAAACTTAGTATTTCAGTAAAAAAACTTTTAGCAATCTAATGGGCATTTTATTGCAAATATGTTGGTATATATGCTAGAATATTAGATGTGGCCTCGTTAAGTGTAACCGCACTCAAATTACGACAACCTATTTTGGCGACATTACTGGCTGATCGGGGCATGAGTGGGGCATTGTTAATGGCATTAGGTGCGCATTTAAGCGCTACCGCTTTGGGTTGGCCGGGTTTCGACTGCCCAATTCGCGCCGCAACCGGTGTGCCATGCCCGGGGTGTGGGCTTTCACGCGCCAGCACAGCCATGTTACACGGGCAATGGGAGCAAATGGCGCAATATCACCTGTTTGCACCATTGTTTTTAATTGCGTTTATATTCATTGGTATGGCGGCGATGTTGCCTAAACCGGCGCAAATGGCACTGGCGCAGCGCATGGCGCATATCGAGCAGCGCAGTGGTGTGGTTGCCGTGACGCTGATTATTTTTGTGATGTATTGGCTTGGGCGGTTGTTGTGGCTGCGCGAGTCATTTGTCAATTTAATTCTTAAATAATAATAAAAGGAGCAATAATAACAATGAATGGTTTACTACAATTACTAAATTTATTACTTTCGTTGGGCAGCCTTGCCTGTCTCATTATGGTGGTGATTAAGCTATTTAAAGAAAAAGGAGTGGCGCATGGCATCTTAGGCGTGATTTGCGGTCTTTATACCTTTATTTGGGGTTGGATGAATGCTACCCGACTGGGGATTCGCAATCTTATGATGATTTGGACAGCCATTTTCGTTCTCAACTTGATTATCGGCATTTCGATTGGCGCATTTACGGCCAGCTTTGGCCCGTAGTCAAAACGCATCAAAATAAAAA
>CAZLOF010000360.1:0-5268 GCA_964560745.1 uncultured Thermoflexus sp. | reverse complement strand
TCCAAGAAGTGGGGATAATTAAAACCAAAACCGGTAGTAACACTTGGGCGACTGCCAAGGGGCGAGCCGCTGGTTGGCACAATGATTCGGCCCGTTTGGGTGAACACGGCAATATTGTGCTTAATGGGCATAATAATATTGATGGCAAAGTATTTGAACGGTTGCAAGACCTAAAAGTGGGTCAAAAAGTCATTTTGCGTAGCAATACCCGCGAAATCACCTATGTGCTTTACGACAAAGAATTGCTGCTTGAACGCGGTCAACCGGCATCAGTATTGATGGAACATGCCAAATATCTGCTGCAAACGCCCGATGACCGCCTTACACTCGTGACATGCTGGCCCAATTGGGATAACTCACATCGTTTGCTTTGGTTTGCGCGTCCGGTCGAAGAAAAAATCATCAAGTAAAACACTTTTAGCCGCTTGTACGCGTCCCCAGACGCATATTTTGCGTAGGCCGAGATGCGCGTCTGGGGACGCGCACTAAGCTTTGCACTTTGCACTTTGCACTTTCCACTTTGCACTTTCCACTCGTTATACTTACCCCATGCCAAAACCAAATGCCCCAAAGCTAAAAACCCAATATGTGTGTAGCAATTGCCATAGCGTACATATGCGCTGGGCCGGTAAATGTGGTGATTGTGGCGAATGGAATACGCTGATTGAAGAAATTGTCGATGAACGCGCCAGCGTTGGCAGCGCCCGCGTCGGCAGCGCCAATGCCTTAAACGCACCGCAAAAATTAGCCGACATCCGCCCCGATGACATTAAACGTATCCCACTCAACATCGGTGAGTTTTCGCGTGTGTTGGGTGGCGGCATCGTGCCAGGGTCGTTGGTATTGGTGGGGGGTGATCCGGGCATCGGCAAAAGCACCTTGCTTATGCAATCGGCGGTGTCGATTGCCAAACATTCTGGCACCACCTTGTATGTGAGCGGCGAAGAAAGCGCCCAACAGCTTAAAATGCGGGCCGAGCGCCTTGGCGTGGGCGACAGCGAATTGTATTTGTTGACCGAAACCAACCTCGACACAGTGGTGCATCATATCGAGCAAATGAAGCCTAAACTCACCATCATCGACTCGATTCAAACGATGTATGTTGACAGCTTGGCTTCATCGGCGGGCACAGTCACCCAAGTGCGCGAATCGGCCCAACGGCTGCAACAATTGGCAAAATCACGCGGCATCGCCTGTTTTATTGTTGGGCATGTCACCAAAGAAGGCACCATCGCTGGACCCAAAGTGCTTGAGCACATTGTCGATACCGTTTTGCAACTCGAAGGCGACCGTTTTCACACTTTTCGGCTGCTGCGCTCGATCAAAAACCGCTTTGGGGCCACCAACGAAGTGGGCGTGTTTGAAATGGCGGGCAGTGGCATGACCGAAGTGACCAACCCCAGCGAGGCATTTTTGGCCGAGCGCATGATGAATGCGCCCGGCTCGGCCATTGCCGTGACAATGGAAGGTACGCGCCCGCTGTTGGTTGAGGTGCAAGCCCTAACCTCAGTGACGCAAAACCCGATGCCGCGCCGAACCGCCAATGGCTTTGACCACAACCGCCTTTATTTGTTATTGGCTGTGCTTGCCAAACGGGTGGGTATTCGGCTACATGACCAAGATGTGTTTGTAAATGTGGTGGGTGGGCTAAATATTGACGAACCGGCTGCCGACCTCGCTGCTGCCATTGCCATTGCCAGCGCCGCCAAAGGTGCAATCGTGCCATCCGATCTCGCCATCATCGGCGAAATTGGCCTGAGTGGTGAATTGCGCCAAGTGGCGCAACTCAGCCACCGTGTGCAAGAAGCCGCTAAATTAGGCTTTTTGCGTTGCCTTGTGCCCAAAACCACCCGCCCAATCGAAAATGTGCCACCTAATATTAAAATTTTGCCTGCCCGCAGCGTGGGCGAGGCGCTTGATCGGGTGTTGAATGGTTAGGGAAAAGGGGCAGAGGGGCAGGTGGCAAAGTTGCAAAGTTGCAGGGTGCAGGATAGAAGAGAAGTGGCAAGTTGCTAATCTTTGCCACTTGCAACTTGCCACTTGCAACTTGCCACTTGCCACCTGAAACCTGCCACTTTGCCCCTGCCACCCTGCAACCCCTTAAAATACACACAACATGAGTCACAAAACCAGCATCGAATTGCGCCGACACAGTATGCGCAACATTCCGGGGGTGCACCTTAACAAGGCGGGCGTAACCTTGGCGCGGCGCATTGGCAATGGTATGGGCAAATTCAACATGGTCATCACCAGTAGCTTGCCCCGCGCCTACGAGACCGCCATTGCGATGGGTTACGCCGTCGATGAGCAACTCGAAGCCTTTGCCGATATGTCGTCGGCCATTCCTTGGTCGGCAGATGGCAATATTGAGCCAATCGCCAACGCTGTGCGCCAAAACCCCGCTGCGGCTGAATATGTGCAACAACAACTTGAAATTTTGCAGGCCATTACCCAAGCCTTGCCCAACAATGGGGCCGCACTGGTCATCTCGCATGGCGGCATCGTCGAATCGCACGCCATTGCGCTTGCACCCGAGGCTGATCATGCCAGTTGGGGCAAGACGTTCAGCTATTGCGAAGGGGCGCGGCTATGGTTTGAAGATGAGCACTGTGTGCGGGTTGAAATATTGCGGCAACCGTAAAACCTCTGAGGTCTTTACGCAGCTTGACGTTGTAGCCGCGAGTTGCGCTAAGACCTCGGAGGTTTACGAAAATGTGAACACCCCAACTACCTGAAACCATGCTGGCGTGGGCAATGGGTTGTGTTCAATCGACATACCCAGTTTGCGCATGACGGCAATTGAAGCCGCGTTGTCATATTCGGTGGTGGCGATGATGCGACGCAAATTAAGCTGTGTGCCGGCACATTCAATCATCGCCCGCGCCGCCTCGCTTGCATAGCCATTACGCTGATAGGCCGGGTCAATCATCCAAAATAAGCCTACTTCAGGCGTAAAGCGTTGGGCTTGATCGGCGGCTGATTCGTGGGCAAAACAAGTCAATTGGGCAAATGGGCCGAGGCTGGGCACCAAACCAACGGCCCCAATCAATTGGTTGTTATCGCGCAGCACAATAGCGCGGTCGCCATAAGGCGGCTGCACCAATTCGGCCAATGCGGTCTCATTTAGCGCCAGCCATTGCAAATGTTGGCGGTGTTGGGCTAACGTTTTTGCCGAGCCAAACGTGGCGACAACAATCGCATGATAGGCTTCGGCATCATCAAGGGTAAATGGGCGAATAATGAGCCGCGGGGTATGGAGGATGGGCAGGGCAGTGGGGGATTGGGACATAAACTCAGCCTATTTTAAAACCCATTGTTTGCTATAAGGGCAAACCTTGGGCGCAGATCTGCGCTCGCCCCTCGGTGTTGTAGCGCAAATTACGCATCGGCTACCCGTGTGCCGCACGGCTGATGAAAGAATTGCAGCAGATGAGCTATGGCGGACGGTCAGCAAGCAAGCCGGTAAGAGGCGTGAGGTGAAGGTAAAGGGGAATTAGTTACGGTTAGGGTAAACATACCCTTCAACTCGGATAAAGCGGTAGCCATTTGTCTCTGCAAGCGATTCATCACCCTCTACCACACTCCAATTATCTTTCAGGGTTGGGTTCCAATAGGTTTTTAGCGCCAAAGTGCCGGGTTGCTGTCGCTCAAAAATATACCCTTCAGTGCGAATGAACTTATAGCCAGCATTAAGCGCATCTTTCTGGCCTTGGGCAGTTGCAGTTAGAAAGTTATCATTGGTCTGAAGGTGGTAATAAAGATTTAAGGGTGTTGTGCCATTTTTCTCGGATTGAAACACACACACAGGTGCATGGGCGTGTGTTTTGGGCAAATCATATCCAACATAGGCGGCATCAATATAACCGACGAGTGTGGCTGTGCTATGTTGGTCTTGCCGTGTCTTGTGCCAATAACTACGCAAAACCGCCTCACATGAATCGCCCTGAATAAACGGCAAATAGGTGCGATAACGCACTTCATGTTTTTGAGGACTTGTCACAACATAATAGAAGTCTCTGTCTGTTATCGAAATCTCGTTTAGTAGGTTGCTAGAAATAACGCTAGCATTGGCGTCTAAAACATCGCCGCGATTGGCATAATATAGAAAGCCACTTGTTTTATATAAAGTATATATTTTTGGAATTGCCGGATTCGGAATATCAATCAAGTTTGGCCCAATTAAGCGAGCTTTTAAAGCGGGGGGATTCATTGCAACTGCGTTGTATGTTGGCCCATCAGGTCTTTGTATATTCGCAAACCAATCAATTTTTATGATTGTAGTATCTCCATCCCAAAAAAAACCACGAATTGAAGCTTGGCTATTTGTATGTATGTTGTTAGGAAATTCGCCATAACGAGATCCTTCGCGCAATAGTAGTTCAGTTGCCTGATTTGGAATAAGAGAGATTGGTTGATAAGAGCCATCTGAAATCTCGGCAATGAACGCTTGATGCCCGTAATTTACAACAAGGTAGAGGTGATTTTGAATTGAAAACAACTTGAGGTTGCTGCCAAAATCTACGTTTGGGAGGTTTAAAGAACTAAAAAGCAAACCGGCTGAAAAATCATTTTTTAGGGTGATGGTTTTAATCGTGTTTTGATTTTTGGGCTTTGTATGCAAACGCAATGTATCGTTTGCAGTTACAAAGGTTAATGCATCATTTGATGTTACCAAGACATTGCTAATGCGGGTGTTACTGGGGATAGCAATTGATGTAGACGTGAATTGTTTGGTCGAGATGAGAAATTTTGTGAAGGTTAAATCACATAAATCAAGCGGATGACAAGTGAACAAAAAATTCAAGTTTCCATTTTCATCCCATAAAATATGCTCTATGTAAGTATTTTTAGGCCAATCTAATCTAAAGACATTGAATTTATTTTCACTTTTATTGAAATAAATGATTTGGCTTATCCTCATTATTGTATTATTAATAATATCATCAAGCACAGCAATCATTTCTTCTTTATTTGCAATCAAAAGCTGTCGTCCTGATGAGGAAAAGGGGTATTCGACTGCTTGGTTGATTGTGTTACCGTCTGGCAAAATGTTAGCGAATCTCATGACACAAGAACCACCATATGAGCAAGATACATATTTCAGAAGCACGCTACCTGAATCGGTAGACACAATGTCCACAGAGTCATTTTGGATGGGGCTACTCTGATATGGTATAGGGTTAAAATCACCTTCGCCAATAACGATTCGATTTTTTTCTACATTCCCCAACATTCGTTGGTAAATCAGCCGCCACTGGTAGGTAGATG
>CAZLOF010000359.1:1985-5292 GCA_964560745.1 uncultured Thermoflexus sp. | reverse complement strand
GGACATCATTTCAGGGGTGAAATGTATTTGAGAAGGGGCCGACACAAACTATTCCTTTAATTTACCGTAAATGGGCCTAAAAAAAACTAGCCAGTCGGCTAGTTTTTTTATCTTAGGACTTATGCGAATGATACCAGGCAGCTAAAAACGGCGACAGAAATGCATCAAAATAGAGGACAATGTAGGATATGTTAGCAACCATGATACGCAAAGATTATTGCGAATTTTTGATAGATACACGCAAGGCAAAGTGCTTCATATCAAAGGGTTTCCTAAAGGACACTGGGTGAGAATGTTTCGGTTGGCGATCTCAAAAGATTGCACGGATTAAGTTGTTACAAACGAAGTAACTCAAAACGATAGCATAGCCACAGAGTAAGCATCGTTTGCTTGACGACTATATGCCTGATGTTTTACAGAATCCGGCTATAAAAATGTAATTCACGTAAGTCCTAATAATTACCCACATGGCTAGGTAAAGACTAACCAACCGCGACTATGAATTCCCAAACCATTGGGCTATAAAGGCCAAATGGACACGAAACGAGACATTGCAACCATCGAGGGCAATGAGGCGGCGGCGTATGTCGCCTATAAGACCAACGAGGTTGTTGCCATTTACCCAATTACGCCTAGCTCACCCATGAGCGAATTGGCCGACCAATGGAGCGCCAGCGAGATTAAGAATATTTGGTGGTCGGTGCCTTTGGTGCAAGAGATGCAGTCTGAAGGTGGCGCAGCAGGCGCATTACACGGCGCATTACAAACTGGCTCGCTGTGCACTACCTTTACTTCTAGCCAAGGGTTGCTGCTCATGATTCCTAATATGTATAAGATTGCGGGGGAGCTGACCAGCACGGTTTTTCATATTGCGGCTCGCACCATCGCCACCAGCAGTTTATCGATTTTTGGTGATCATAGTGATGTGATGGCGACCCGCGCCACTGGCTGGGCCAGGTTATTTGCCAATTCGCCGCAAGAGGTGATGGATTTTGCCTTGATGGCGCAGGCCAGCACACTCAAAACCCGCGTACCATTTTTGCATATTTTTGATGGTTTTCGCACCTCGCATGAGATTAACAAGATCGAAATGTTGAGTGATGCCGACATTCGTGCTCTGATCGACGATGATTTGGTGCGGGCGCATCGGATGCGTGGCTTATCGCCCGATCACCCAGTGGTGCGTGGCACAGCCCAAAACCCCGATACGTTCTTTCAAACCCGCGAGGCCACCAATCGTTATTATGATGCGGTGCCAGCGGCGGTGCAAGCGGTGATGGACCAATTTGCGGCCCAAGTGGGGCGGCGTTATGGCTTGTTTGAATATGTGGGCGCGCCCGATGCCGAGCGCGTGGTCATTGCAATGGGGTCGGGCTGCGACACCTTGGGCGAAACCGTGAAGGCGTTGAACGCCAACGGCGAAAAGGTTGGCGTGTTGAAAGTGCGGCTTTATCGGCCATTTTCGGCGGCGCATTTTGTGGCGGCCTTGCCGCCCAGTGTGCGGGCGATTGCAGTGCTCGACCGCACCAAAGAGCCGGGTGCTTTGGGCGAGCCACTTTATCAAGATGTGGCAACGGCCATCAATGAGGTGCGTTTTGACCCGCAATCCGAGTCGTTGAGTGCCAATTTGCACAACCTCAAGGTCATGATTGGTGGGCGATATGGCTTGTCGTCTAAAGAATTTACACCAGCCATGGCCAAGGCTGTGTTTGACGAATTAGCCAAGGCGCGGCCCAAAAATCATTTTACGGTGGGCATTTATGATGATGTCACCCACACCAGCCTGAGCTATGACCCTGATTATGATATTGAGCCAGCCGATACGGTGCGGGCGCTATTTTGGGGGCTGGGGTCAGATGGCACGGTCGGCGCGAATAAAAATTCGATTAAGATCATTGGCGAAGAAACTGACAACTATGCCCAAGGCTATTTTGTTTACGACTCGAAAAAGGCGGGGGCGCGCACAATTTCGCATTTGCGCTTTGGGCCGCACCCGATCAACAGCCCGTATCTCATTCGCCATGCCAATTTTGTGGCTTGTCACCAATTCAACTTTTTAGAACGTTACCCAGTGCTTGAAAATGCGGCAAATGGGGCCACATTCTTAATAAACAGCCCCTATGGGCCAGATGAGGTGTGGGAGCGGTTGCCAAATGTGGTGCAGCGCGAGATTTTGGCGAAGCAATTGAAGCTGTATGTGATTGATGGCGACAAAGTGGCGAGCGAGGCCGGTATGGGCAATCGCGTCAACACAGTGATGCAAGTATGTTTCTTTGCCATCAGCGGCGTAATGCCGCGTGATGAGGCGATTGACAAGATTAAGCAAGCCATTCGTAAGACCTATTCAAAGCGGGGCGAAATTGTCATTCGGCAAAATTTTGCGGCGGTTGATTCGGCCTTGGCCCATTTATATTTGGTGCCGTTGCCCTTAAGCACGACAACCGGGCACGATGCCGCGATTGCGGTGGTTTCGCACGAAGCGCCCGAATTTGTGCAGCAAGTGACTGCGCGGATGATGGCGGGTGAAGGTGATTTATTGCCGGTCAGTGCCATTCCGGTTGATGGCACTTATCCCAGCGCCACTTCGCAATGGGAACGGCGCAATTTGGCAGATGAAGTGCCTGTGTGGGACCCCAGTATTTGTATTCAATGTGGTAAATGTGTGTTCGTTTGCCCGCACTCGGTCATTCGGGCCAAGGTGATTGCGCCTGAGCAGTTGGGTAATGCGCCCGACACCTTTAAAACGGCAGATGCCCGTTGGAAGGAGTTTCCGAACCAGCAATATAGCTTGCAAGTATCGGTGGAAGATTGCACCGGTTGCACCTTGTGTGTTGAGGTTTGCCCAGTTAAAAATAAGTCAAACGTCAGCCGCAAAGCCATCAACATGGCCCCACAATTGCCATTGCGCGAGCCAGAAAAAAAGAATTGGTCGTTTTTCCAGTCGTTGCCCGATATTTCGGTGGCTTCTGAGGCATTGCACTTTAACAATGTAAAAAATGTGCAGTTGTTGCGGCCCTTGTTTGAATTTTCAGGCGCGTGTTTGGGCTGTGGCGAAACGCCGTATCTCAAATTGCTCAGCCAAGTGTTCGGCGACCGTGCCATTATTGCCAATGCTACCGGCTGTTCGAGCATTTATGGCGGCAATTTGCCCACCACACCTTGGGCCAAAGACATTCACGGGCGTGGGCCAGCGTGGAGCAACTCGCTATTTGAAGATAACGCCGAGTTTGGTTTGGGGATGCGTTTGGCGGTTGACAAGCAAACCGATTATGCGCGTGATGTAGTGATGCGCTTGCGGGATGTGATT
>CAZLOF010000359.1:0-1975 GCA_964560745.1 uncultured Thermoflexus sp. | reverse complement strand
TTGGTTGACGCGGTGTTAAATGCCGATCAGTCGAGTGAATCGCTCATTGCGCAACAGCGTCAGCGTGTGGCTGATCTTAAGGCGGCCTTGGCACGGGCGACTGTGAGCGATGCGCAAGCCTCGTTGGTGAAAGATGTGATGGCTTTGGCCGACACATTGGTGAAAAAATCGGTGTGGATTGTGGGCGGTGATGGCTGGGCTTACGACATCGGTTTTGGTGGGCTGGATCATGTGTTGTCGAGTGGACGCAAACTGAATATTTTGGTGCTCGACACCGAAGTGTATTCAAACACCGGCGGTCAGTCATCCAAGGCCACCCCGATGGGGGCGATTGCCAAATTTGCGGCGGGGGGCAAACACACTGCCAAAAAAGACCTTGGCGCAATGGCAATGCAATATGGCAATGTGTATGTGGCACAGGTGGCGATGGGTGCAAATGATGCGCAGACGGTCAAGGCTTTTCTTGAGGCTGAGGCGTATCCGGGCGTGTCGATCATCATTGCCTATAGCCACTGTATCGCGCATGGCATCGACATGAGCAAAGGGCTGACGCAACAAAAATTGGCGGTCGAGAGTGCCTATTGGCCGTTGTTCCGTTATAACCCGTTGCTGCGGGCGCAGGGCAAAAACCCGTTCCAACTTGACAGCGCCGCGCCTAAGATTGCGTTTAAAGATTATGCCTATAACGAAACCCGTTATCGGGTGTTAAGTCAAACCAACCCCGAAGCGGCGGCTGAATTTATGAAGCAAGCCCAAGCGCAGGTGTCGGCACATTGGGCCAAATATGTCCAATTGGCAAAGGCAGACAATTCGGCAGGATAAAACCATGAATCTTACGACTCAATATATGGGGTTAACCCTCAAAAATCCAATCGTGGCTTCGGCCTCGCCGCTTTCGCGCACGGTCGCCAGCATCGAGCAATTGGCGGCGGCGGGTGCGGGCGCGGTGGTGATGTATTCGTTGTTTGAAGAACAAATCATCCGTGAGCAAGCGCTTTATTCGCACTATTTTGATCTGGGCAGCGAAAGCCATGCTGAGGCCCAGACCTATTTGCCACAATCGCCCAGTTATAGTGCTGACCCTGATGATTATGTGCGCTTGGTTGCACGCGCCAAAAAAATGGTCGATATTCCAATTATCGGCAGTTTGAATGGCGTTTCGGCGGGTGGTTGGGTGAAATATGCCAAAGAGATTCAAGATGCTGGGGCCGATGGTCTTGAGCTGAATGTTTACTTTATACCCGCCAATATTGCTGCCGAAGGCGCGGCAGTAGAGTCGCGCTATTTTGAGATATTGCGGCAGGTGAAAGATGTGGTGCGTATTCCCGTTGCGATGAAATTGCACCCATTTTTTAGCTCGTTGCCCCATTTTGCCCGTCAGCTTTCAAAATTGGGGGCGAATGGCTTGGTGTTGTTTAATCGCTTTTATCAACCCGATATTGATTTGGAGCATTTGGAGATGACACCCCATTTGCGCTTGAGCAACTCGGACGAGTTGCGTTTGCCATTGCGGTGGGTGTCGTTATTGCATGGGCGCATTGAATGTGACCTTGCGATTAGCACTGGTGTGCATAACTATAAAGATGTGTTAAAAGGCTTGATGGTGGGCGCAAAAGTGACGATGATGGCCTCGGCTTTGTTGCAAAATGGGGCGAGTCATATTAGCACCGTGTTGGCTGAGCTGACCGAATGGATGGAAACACATGAGTATGAATCGGTGCAACAAATGCAGGGCAGCATGAGCCATGTGTTGTTGGCGAACCCCGAAAGTGTGTTGCGTACTAACTATATGCAGGTGCTTGATTCGTGGGGCAAGGTTACGGCGCATTGGGATCAATCGAGCCACTGAAATTTTGACCCTTACAAAAAAAGAAGCTGCCTAGCGCGGGGATTAAAATCCCGCGCTGGGCATACAAAGACCGCCTTCGCGGTCTAAACTCCTCCACCGCGAAGGAGGTCTTTGTATGCCCAGCGG
>CAZLOF010000358.1:0-5298 GCA_964560745.1 uncultured Thermoflexus sp. | reverse complement strand
ATCGACATAGGCATCGGCGGGGTCTTTGGTGAAGTTCATCCACACTTCGCGCACTTTATGTGCTTCGCCCAGCTCGGGGTACATCAATGGCATTGATACAATCGGGAAGCAAGCATCGATGGTGCAGGTGGCAACGGCGCGGTGATCGGGATGATTGATATAGCGATTTTGCACAAATACCAAAGTTGGGTCCATCGCAATTACCACTTCAGGTTTGTGTTTGCGCATCACGCGCACCAAGTCTTTGCGCAGTTCAAGCGTTGGCATCACTTCGCCATCTTGATAATGTAAAAATTCGATTTCGGTGACGCCACAAATGGCGGCGGCAGCGGTTTGCTCTTGTTCACGCAATGTGGCGATGGTTTCACGGGTGTATTGTGGGTCATGTGTGCCGCCGTTGCCGCTGGTAACCAGCACATACACCACTTTTGCGCCGCGTTTGGTCCATTTTGCCACTGTGCCAGCGCAGCCAAATTCAATATCGTCGGGGTGTGCCACAATCACCATTGCGCTTGTTGGCACAAAATCATTATTATTCTGGGTGCTCATGGCGGCTAAGTGTAGCAGGGCGGACGAGGGGCAAAAAATTGGGAATGCCAATTTCCCTACCTCTTGCCAAGCGTAGCTTGGCAAGAGGTAGGGAAATTGGCGAAAACCTTTTACCCTTCTGCCTTCAATTCACGTTTCAAAATCTTACCCGTCGCCGTCATCGGCAACGAATCGCGGAACTCGATCATGCGCGGGTATTTATAGGCCGCCATTGTCTCTTTGCACCACGCCTTTAGCTCGGCCTCGGTGACGGTTGCGCCGGGTTTGCGGATGACATAAGCCTTGATTTCTTCGCCGTTTTCGGCATCGGGCACACCCAACACCGCTGCCAATGATACGCCGGGGTGGGTCACCATCACTTCTTCGATCTCACGCGGGTAAACATTGAAACCGCCGCGAATGATCATGTCTTTCTTGCGATCCATGATGAATAAGAATCCATCTTCATCACGCCGCGCAATATCGCCAGAATGAAACCAGCCACCGCGCATGGCTTCGGCGGTGGCTTCGGGGCGTTTGTAATAGCCTTTCATAATATTGTGACCGCGAATGATGACTTCACCGGGTTCATTGACCGGCACATCTTTGTCTTGGTCATCGACCACCCGCACCTCAACACCCCAAATGGGCACACCAATCGAGCCGACTTTGCGACCAATGTCGATTTGGTTGAAGGTGGCAACCGGCGAGGTTTCGGATAAGCCATAGCCTTCCATGATCGAAACCCCAAACAGTTCTTCAAATTCTTTCAATACTTCTACCGCAATGGCGGCCCCGCCTGACGAGCAAAGGCGCAAGTTGGCGCGAATGGGTGCGGTATCGATATTGCCTTGGCGAACGGCGGCAATAAGCGCCCAAAACATGGTTGGCACGCCTGAGAATAGGTTGATCTTTTCGGCCACGAAGGTGTTTAATACCGCCATTGGGTCAAAGCGTGGCAATAACACAATGGTGCCGCCATGAAACAATTGGGCGTTCATTTGGCAGGTTTGCCCAAATGAATGGAATAATGGCAAAGTGATTAAGACACGCGGTTGGGCCAAATCTGCTACCGTGTTGCCGCTCAGATCACGCGCCAAAATTGCATTCATGATCATATTATTGTGCGTCAGCTCGGCACCCTTGGGTTTGCCAGTGGTGCCAGAGGTATAGAGAATGACGGCGGTATCTTCGCTGCTGCGGCTTACTGTGTCGAAGGCGGGTGATTTGCCATAAATGCTTTGGCCCAAGGTTTTTATACCCTCAATTGGCGAAGGCGCGGCGGGGTTGGCGGTCATGAGAATGAAGTGTTGGACGGGTGCGCCAGCCGCTTGGGCCTCATTAAAACCTGCTTGCCCCATTTGCCCCATCGGCAACTCGGCAGTGCCTTCAAAGCAAAAATAAACTTTGGCATCGCTGTCTTGGAGGTGATAGGCAATTTCACGTGGCTTTAATAGCACATTCAGCGGCACCACTACTGCGCCGGTTTTTAAAATGCCATAATAGACGATGGGGAAATAAGGCAAATTGGGGCACGATAAGGCGACTTTGTCGCCCGGCTGCACACCCATTTGCACCAACGAATGGGCGACTTGACACGCCATTGCGTTTAATTGGGCATAGGTCAGGCGTGTGGTCGCAAATACGACCGCCTCGCGGTTGCCACGCAGCTTGGCGTGGGTTTCGATAATATTGGATAGGTTTAACATTTGTTTTTTCTCCTTAGTGATGAGCTATGAGCCATGGGTCATGACTCATAACATAATTCAAAGCTCAAAGTTCAAAGCTCATGGCTCATGGCTCATGGCTTCGTAACTCATAGCTTCGCAACTCACGGCTTCACAGCCCTTCTTTTTGCTAATTCAGCCATTGTTTGTTCGTGTTGTTCTTTTGTGATGGGAAATTTGAGCGCCAGCACAATGCCGGCGATGAGAATAACAGCGGGAATGGGGCCAATCAATAGCCGAATGGCGGTCAGCACAGCATCGGGTTGTATGATGGGCGTGGTGATGCCCGCAGGCGGGGTGATGTAGCCCGCCACCGACAACATTTGCCCAATAAGCCACGACCCAACCGCAATGCCAAATTTTTGCAGCAAGGCAAAATAACCATAATACACGCCTTCGCGGCGCTGACCGGTTTTCAATTCATCTAGCTCAATCACATCGGGCAACATGGCCCATGGCACCAAATAAGCAATGGCGACCCCAACCCCAGCCAATGCGCCGAGCGTAATCACAATGCCGTCGCTGGTATCACGCGGCAGGCTAAACAATCCTAATAGCACCATAATCCATACCGACATGCCGATGGCATAGGTTTTCTTTTTGCCGATGCGGTTGCTCACTTTTGACCAAATAAATAACCACACAAAGGCGCTTACTTGCACGCCCAAAATGACCGGCAATTGCAAACTCTCGCGCCGCAGCCAGTAAATGAGGTAATAGGCCAAAATGGTTTGCACCGCCTGCAAAGTTAGCCACGACATTAGGTAAATGCCCACCACATTCAAAAAAGCCTTGTTATTAAATGTGAGTCGTAAGCCTTCGAGAAAGGGGATGTTTTCTTCTTGCGGGTCACGCAATTCGGGGCGTTCGTAAGTGCCCCAAAATGCAAATAAATAGGGCAGCCCCGAGAAAACACCCAAAATAAGCGCCGACATGAAAAAGCCAGTTTGTTTGTCGGCCCCATACATGCCCGTAATGACCTGATGCCCGATTACGGCGACAAGACTGCCGACGATTGAAAACGCAAAGCGATATGAATTGAGGCTGGTGCGCTCGTTGTAATCGCGGGTTAGCTCGGGGGTGAGCGCGGTATAAGGCGTGTTGACGATGGTATAAAACGTGTCGAAGAAAAACGAGACCACAACATAATACCAAAATTTGCCGCTGGCATCAAACGGCGGCACAATAAATAATAAGACAAAAGTGAGCGCCAATGGCAATGCGCCAAATAAAAACATGGGGCGGCGACGGCCCCAACGGGTGTTTAGTCGGTCTGATATCGTGCCAATAATCGGGTCGTTGATGGCATCCCACACGCGCCCAATCAGCAAAATGGTGCCAGCGGTGGCGGGGTTTAACCCCGCTACATCGGTCATAAAAATAAGCCTAAAAAAGCCTAAAATACCAGCGGTAATGGCAGTGCCAAGGTCGCCTGAGCCGAAGGCAATTTTGGTGATGAATGGCACTTTTTCGGATCTAACGAGCGGAAGTTTATGCGTTGATATCATTTATGAGTATGCCAGTGTATCATCTGGTGTATATCGTGTCAAATGAAAAAAATAATGAATATAAAAGGCTACGACATTCACCCCAACTTGCTCGAACAAAAAAACATGACCCGTTGCCAAATCGCCCATTGCAAAAGCAGTTGTTGTGCGCATGGGGTTTGGTTAGATGTGGCTCAAGCCGATGCCATTCGCCAACACGCCGAAATGATCGCACCCTTTTTGCCACAAGACCGCCGCGATGTGAATAAGTGGTTCGACGAATTACACGTCGATGAACTGGCTTTTCCGTCAGGGCAATATACCGGCACATGCACCGTCGATGCCTCGCAGCACCCCAGCGGCAGATCATGTGTGTTTCTGCGCCCCGAAGACCATCATTGTGCCATTCAAGCCGCATGTATAGCCAATGGGTTGGACTCGTGGGCATTAAAGCCTTATTATTGTTGTTTGTTTCCGGTGGTTGATGACTATGACGGCGACAAAAAAACACTGATGTTAGATGCCGACAATGAGCTATTTGCCGCAGGGGGTGGGTGTCATCGCGCCTGCGCTGATGCGACACAGCCGGTTTTTCAAATCTATGCCGAAGAGATTTCTTTGGCGCTTGGGGTCGATGGCTATCGTGAATTGTGTGCGCAGGTGGGCGCTATGCCAAGATGCTAGCGTTTTAGGTAGGCGTATGCCGATACGTTAACCATGCCGATGGGCTTGGCCGCGATGTATCGACCCCATCTTGGCGATGAATCAGTTGCAATTCGGGTTCAAACACGCTTAAGGCTTGCGGGTAAATACCCATCCGTGAAGCCATTTGCTGATTTTTGAAATGTACATATAAAAGCAAAGTGCCGTCGGGTGTAAGCAAACGTTTGGCGTTATTGGCATACGCCAAACGCTTGGCCTCATCTAACCCATGAAAACACCCAATATCCAGTATTAGGTCACATGGGCCAGTGTTGGGTAAATAGGTGACATCGCCAATGCGAAAATCGACCGCAACGTTGGCTTGTTGGGCTTTTCGTTTGGCTTGTGTAATCGCCTTGACTGCAAAATCAATCCCCTGCACCTGCCAACCGTGCTGTGCCAAAAAGATAGCATTGGTGCCAGTGCCGCATCCCAGATCGAGCGCTCGACCGGCTGGGTGTGTTTGCACAAATGTATGTAGCTCGGGCGGTGTAATGCCCGTATCCCAAGGAATTTTGCCCTGCACATACATGCGGTTGAAGCGAAACCAGTGTTTTAAGCGCGTTAACATAAAGGGGGTAGATAGCAGATAGTTGAGAGTAGATAGTTATAGTTGATAGTAACAAAGAATGATAGATTTGCTATTCACTATAACTATCCGCTATCAACTACCCATGACTTCAGCCATGACGGCCACAGCATCGGGGGTGACGGGCGTGACGATGAGTGTTGTGATGGGCACGGTGTGCCATGCTTTTAGCTTCTCGGCAATGCGGGCCTTGGGGCCACATAACGACATTTCATCCACCAATTCATCTGGAATGGCTGCCATGGCTGCTTCTTTTTGCCCCGAC
>CAZLOF010000357.1:0-5300 GCA_964560745.1 uncultured Thermoflexus sp. | reverse complement strand
GTTGGGACCTCAGCCTATCCAATCTCAGCCATAGCCCCCTACTTTATTTTTACGCACACCCAAAATACCGGCGCAGCATTTAGCATGTTTCAAAACGGGGGGATGTTCTTCATTATGGTCGGCATCATTGTGTGTGGGGTTATTTTGTTTTATGCGCCGCGTTTACCCGCCAACGATTGGCAAACACGCTTCGCATTAGGCTTACAAATGGGGGGCATTATTGGCAACCTGATTGACCGGTTACGGCAGGGCTATGTCACCGATTTTTTTCATTTTCAAATCCCTGAAATTGACTTTAATTTTGCTGTTTTTAATGTAGCCGATAGCTGTATTTTTATTGGCGTCGTATTACTCATCATCATCAGTTTTTGGCGTGAACGTAATGTTTGAACCTTATGGCTTTTTCGACCTTTTGCTGCGAATTGGATGCACATTAATCGCCAGCACCGCTATTGGTTTAGAGCGGGAAAGTCATGGCCGAGCCGCTGGGTTGCGCACAGTCATGATTGTAGGTGTTGCTGCCTGTATTGCTATGATCTTATCTGAGCGTTTTTATGTCGAATCCGTTCTAATCACTCACGGCGCAGCCATACCCAGACCAGACCCTGCACGTTTAGCCGCTGGCATTTTAAGTGGCATCGGCTTCATTGGGGCCGGCAGCATTATTCGTAATGGCAACCGTGTGCAAGGCGTTACCACCGCCGCCACGCTTTGGATGACCACCATTTTAGGGTTAACCTTTGGTGATGGGCAATATTTACTCGGTGCGATAGGCTTGGCAGTGATGTTAGTGGCACTTTTTATTGTGCCCCGATTTGAGAATCGGGTCAAAAATGACTTTTATGCCATTATTACGATCAAATTACACATTGATAGCGTCAGTGATAATGAGCTAAAGTCAAAAATTGAGGCCGAAGGGGTGCGTATTAAACGGGTAGAAATTAATTACGATTTACAACGCGCTCAAAAAACCTTGGCGTGTGAATTAAAATTTAAAAAATCAGGTCTCTTTGCCCTCTCACAACGTGTGATTCAGGCCACCCTCACTTGTCCGGGTGTCATTCAAGTAGACTGGAAAGCATGAATGGGGTATGCGATAATGACAATCTGTCATGATTGAACGCCTTCGTCGCGCCCCAAACCGATTCCGTCGTTTCGTGGGAGCAGATGCACCCGCTTTTCTCAGTAGCCGATTCACCACACCCAAAAACCCAAAACGCCTCATTATTTTAGACAATATTTTCCCAAACGAATATTCAGGTTTTCGTGTTGCCGAATTTCATACCTACTTTGATCGCCTGAGTGACACAAAAGTTTACTCCACTGGGGCCGCACTATTTGTAGCGGGTGACAATCGCGGCATTACCCAAGTCATCAGCAATTACGAACAACGTTTCCCCCAATATCGCGGGCATGTGCAAGCCTTTAATCCCTATCGCAAATTACAAGGGGGCTTGGCCTATCTCATGTTTTTGGATCAGGTAATGACTTTCTTACCGATTATTGAGCGAGATCGGATCCCATTTGCCTTTACGCTTTACACCTTGGGTGGGTTCTTTTTAGATGACCCAAAAACCATTCAAAAATTGCGGCGGATTAATGATTCACCTTATTTTCGCAAAATCATCGTCACCCAAAACGTCGCCCGCGATTTTATTAATGCTGGAGCCTATATTGACCCAGCCAAAATGGAATTTGTGTATGGGGTTGTCACGGCATCAGATTATTTGAGCAAACAACTGCCTGCTCGCCGTAAATTTGGTCAAGCCAAAAATACATTTGACATTTGTTTTGTTGGCACAAAATATATGCCGCGCGGCGAAGATAAAGGCTACGATGTCTTTATTGAAACTGCCAAGGTGCTGTGCAAACGCCGTTCAGATGTGCGTTTTCACGTCATTGGGCGTTTCGACGGCAGCGAAATCGACATCAGCGATATCGGCTCCAATATCACTTTTTACGGAACCCAGCGCACCGATTTCTTCCACGAATTTTACGCGGTTATGGATATTATTTTATCGCCTGGCGCTCCCGGCAAATTGCAACCCGGGGCCTTTGACTCATTTCCCAATGGCTCATGCATCGAGGCTGGGATTTGTGGGGTGGCGGTATTTGTAACCGACAAACTCGGCCAAAATGTGGCACTCAAAGACCGCGAAGACATTGTCATTGTGCCCTATGATGTTGTGCAAATTAGCGACATGATCGATGATTATCTTAATCGCTATGATGATTTATGTGCCTTGGGACAACAAGGCAGCACAACATTTCGCCGTGTATTTGGCAGCGAGGCTCAAATTGAACCACGTTTACGTATTTTGCAAAGTTGCCTTTAGACATGCAAATGTGCATGTAGAGAGACATGCGTCATTTTATTTTACATATTGGCTTAACTTAAAAAGATCCGTAGCGTCATCCAATAAATTCTGAGCAAATTGTTGGTGTGTGCCAGTTTGAATACGCGCGATCACTTCGCCAAAAAACAGAGCAAAATTATCACCCCGCGCCGGGAATAACTCACGCGGCTGATTATTGGCGCGAATTTGCAACATAGTATCGGCAGTGGGTAAAGTGGTAAACGCCTTATCAAAACGCACCTGCATACCTGCACCCAATAATTCGAGTATGTTGCAATATTCGGTATTAAACCCAAAATGCCCAACCAACACCTGTTGATTAGGATAGGTTGCCATCAAACTAAACGCTACATCAACGTCATTGTGCCAAGCCGTCACTCGGCACTGAATGTCAATCGGACGGGCATCAAATGCATAGTTGCCTGCGCCAATGGCATAGGGACCAAGGTCAAATAATGCCCCGCCGCCTTGTTGTTTATTCAAACGGAAATTATCGGCGGCAAACATTGGGAAACTAAATGTTGCTATGGCCTTGCTCGGGCGAATGTTGGCATCGGCAAACGCTTGTTTGGCAGCGATGGCCTGAGGATGATAGCGAAAAACGATACACTCGGCGAGGCATAAATTTTTGGCCTGTGCCAACGCCGTCAAACGCTCGACATCGTCAAGGCGAATAAATGCGGGTTTATCGACCACCACATGCCGGTTGGCATTTAAGGCTTGCCCAACCCAATACGCATGGTCGCTATTAACGGTCGATACATACACCAAATCGGCATTGCTTTCACGCAAGGCTTGGTCGTAATCAAAATAAACCGCATTTAGTTTAGGATGTTGCGCCCGCAAAAGCATAGGATCGAGCTGACGCTGAGTAGCAATATCAATTGAAGCCACTTCTGACAGCACATGCAAGGCGGGTAAAGCCCGTTTTTGGGCAATGCGTGAATAACCAATTAATAAAACTCGCATAAAAAAACCGCGTTATGCCAAATCTAAACACGCCAACAGACTACGCGCTTCAACACTAAAAAAACCTAAGCGCACAAATTCTAAAACTTGGCGCAAGGTCATCCAAATAAACCCAGGCGGCACGTCGATTTTTTCATCTTCGGGTATTTCAACCAACATATAACGATTGAGCATACGATAAAAACGCCCGCCTTCTTCCGATTGAATGCTTGAGAATCGCACTTGGTTGACAGGTGGGTTGATGAAACAATCGATAAAAGCGGGTCGCCAAGCATTTGTCAACATGTCGATACGCTCTAAATAAGACACCGTGCTTGTCATTTCGACAATATCTAAATTCCCAACTTCGATCTTAGCCTGTACCAAAACATGTAAAACCCCATTAATTTGTTGGGCCAACCACCCCACCAAACCAATATTTGACTGCGCCACAATCGGTTGCGACCAATTTGCCACTTCGCGCTCGGCCTCGACCGCCACCGCGATAATCGAAAATGAGTTGCCGCTGCAATGTTTAATCTCAGTTTCGGTATGTTGCCATTGGCGCAGGGCGTGTAATGGCAATAAAGCAACATTTAACTCATGCATGGCTTTTTGCTCAGTTAACCAACTCAACACATCATTTTGGCTATGCAACGATTCAGTTGCATTGATAGAACGCCACAAAACGCTTGAAAATGATGAATCGGGCGGCAAAAATAGCGACTCATTTAAGCGAGATTCGAGCGGCATACAAGCAATAACCGAGCGGGCATTCATATTAACCATGTTATCAATTTGCATCAGTCGCCGAATTTGACCGAGGGTTAGCCAGCAAAAATGTTCATCAATGGGGAAATCTTCATCAACCTGCACCACCATATTACGGTTGCGCTTGCCCAAAAAGCGTGAATTTTGCTCAGTTTGCAACGTATCGACAATAAATCGTGATCTTGTGCGGTCAATAAAATACTCTAAGTAAAGCGGGGTTTTGCCCTTATGCACACGGGTGTAATTGCTGCGGGTGGCCTGAACCGTAGGCGATAGTTGAACCGAGTTAACATTACCCGGTTCAACTTTGGCTTGCATTAGCAAATGCGGAATACCATCAAAATATTTAACGATGATGCCCAAAATGCCAAATTCGGGTTGATTGACAATTGGTTGCTCCCAACCGTTTAAATGCGCCAAGTCGGTTGTCGCCCGCAGCCCCTGCACCCGAAAAAAACGACCCGAGCTATGCATCAAGTCGCCGGTAGTTTCATCAAATTTCCAATCGGTCAGTTGCGAAAATGGAATTTGCCGAACATTAAATTGCGCATGCTGCACATGTTTGGCGTGCCACTGCAAACAGGCTTCAAGATTAGCCTGTGGCGTGTCCAAGGTGTGTGCGGAAAGTTGAAAATCATGGGCACTGAGATGAGGGGTCGCCCTCGATATAGCATTGGTTTGTGTCGCCTGCAAAGTTGACCCATTATCGCGCAAAAGCAGCAGGCACCTTTGACCTAATAATTATGGCTTAAACACTGGCAATTGATAGGCCAAGCCTTCGCCTGTTGGTGATTGAATTCGTAATTGCCAGCGATAGTAGCCTTTAACTGGGGGTAATTCATTAAGATTAAGCCAATAATGATTGCTGTTTTCGATATAAGGCGAAGTAAATATAAGCGTTTGGGTCAACACATCAAATATCTCAACCTGATAGCTTTCGCCACGTTCATCTAAATAACGTGATTCCCAATAAAATAATAAGGGATCATCAAGGCCAATTTTGTCTTGAATCGGATAACGCAAATCGACGTTTGCAATATCAAAAGAGCCGCCATGAGTCGTGTCGCCGGCTTCATAATTCGATATTTTTGGTATAGCTTGCCAATAAGCTAAATATTTAGGGTTATTTCGATTAATATACCGCACCCGATAATAACCTGTGGTCAGGGTAGGGACATCGCGGAACTGGTAAATGCCATATTTATCAGTCGTTGTGGTCTTAAT
>CAZLOF010000356.1:0-5332 GCA_964560745.1 uncultured Thermoflexus sp. | reverse complement strand
GCTCATGGCTTCTCACGGCTCACGGCTCAAAGCTCATGGCTTCTCACGGCTCACGGCTCAAAGCTCATGGCTTCTCACGGCTCACGACATTCATCTTTAGCCCGCCTTTGGGGCGAATGGTGAAGAGTTGCTCGGCTTGCACGGGTTGGTTGGTTGCCAGTGTTAAACGATAATGTTGCAAAATGGTGATAAAAATGAGCCGTGCTTCCATCATGGCGAAGGTATTGCCAATGCACACACGCGGCCCCCCACCAAATGGCAAATAGGCATATTTTGGAATTTGGGCCTCACGCGTTGGGTTAAAGCGCTCAGGGTCAAACTTGAGCGGATCAGGAAAATATTCAGGGTTACGATGCATGAGATAGGTCGAAATGATAAGATTGCTGCCCTTTGTGAAATGATAGCCCCCCAACTCGATATCATGAATGGGCTGGCGGGTGGCCCCCGCTGCTGGTGGGTATAGACGCAATGCTTCCTTCAGCACCATCTCACTATAGGGCAAATTAGGCAAATCATGCACAGTAGGCGGCTTGCCATTGAGTATTTCGATCTCGCGCAGCAACTTTGCCTCAACATCTGGGTTTTGTGCCAAGAAATAAAACACCCAATCCAGCGCATTTGCGGTCGTCTCGTGGCCTGCTACAAACAAGGTCATCACCTCATCACGCAGTTGCTTGGCACTCATTGGGTTGCCTTCGTCGTCGCGGGCCGCCAATAACATGGATAGCAAATCGCCTTTATCTTCATTGCCATGTTGGGTGATGATATTGTCGATAATAGCAAATAGCTCGCGCATGGCCTTTTCTTCGCGGCGGCGGCGGGTCTTAAACATGCGCTCCCAAATGGGGTGATAGCTATTGAGGCGGTCATTGGCAGATTCGAGCAGAATATAAGTAAGTTCGCCAATGTGCTTAGCTTGATTGCGCACATCAATATTAAACAATGTTTTATTGACAATGCCCAAGGTCAGCGCCATCATGTCGTGGGCAATATCGCGCATCTCGCCTGCCCGCCATTCACGTAACATATCTTGGGTTTGCGCCACCATTGTTTCGCCATAAGCTGCAATGCGTTGAAAATGAAAAGCGGGTTGGGCCAATTTGCGTTGTCGCCGCCAAAAGCTATCTTCGCTGGTCAAAAGCCCATTGCCTACCAATTCGCCAATCGAATCGCGCAGTATTTGCGCCTTGTGAAACTCGGCATGACGCTCGATCAAAATTTCGTACACCAACTTTCGGTCGCTAATGACATAGGTTACTTGGTTGTCGAAGTAAATAGCGTAAAACTTGCCATAAATATTGGCATTGTCGTATGTATATTTTAGCGAATCGAAGGGCAACCGCACAGGCGACAGCGCCGTAATAACACGGGTAAAACTGGGCACAACTGGACCGGGAACCTTAGCCGATGAAATTTGCATAAAACACCTCCATTACATTTATTGGTAATTTTCTAATGAACAGTGGCAATTTAAAAGGACGTAATACCGAAATCTGTTTTATCACTTATTGTTGAGAAAATACGATTCTTGAATTATAATCCATTTGTGAAATATTTCACAAATGGAGACAGTAAAATGAGTAAAGCCTGCTTTTTGCGTCATGTATAATCAACCCCTGCAAAAAAATAAGTTAGATTTATTAGTATTAGGAGATACGGTTCGTGGCAAATACACTTTCGGCACAACAGCGTGTGCGCAATAGCGCCCGCAAAGCAATTAAAAATCGGCTGCATCGATCACGCACACGCACTTATATTAAGAGTGCTCGTGAATTGATCGCAGAAAAAGAGATTACAACAGCAGCAGAACAAGTTCAAAAGGCAATTGGGGCGCTCGATCGCGCCGCTGGTCAAGGTGTCATTCACCCAAACAATGCCGCGCGTCGCAAATCGCGCCTTATGAAGGCATTGCACAAGGCCGAAGCCGCGAAAAATTAAGCTTTAACAGCATTGTTATGCTTTAACACGCCACTCATATACGGGTGGCGTGTTTTATTTTTCCTAATGCCAAAATGATTGATTCGCGTAGCTAAGATCTAGCAGTGCTTAGTGCGCGTCCCCAGACGCGCATTAGCGCAAATTCTTAAAAGATGAAGGGTCGATGTCACTATCTATCACCCAAAGCGTAGGTGTGGGAGGTAGATAGTGACATCGGCAAAACTTTTCATTAACACGGAATCTGCTCTAAGCTATATAAAGATACCCACCAGTATAGAAAATTTAGAGAATTAGAAAATAAAAAGAGGTCGCGTTGACTTAGGTTTGAGTACGTTGTAAGGACGATGGATTCAGGCTTTAGACTGACGAATCGTTAAATTCACATTACTACAATAAAGGTTGCATCTGAGATTTATTTGATTGATGAAATTTGAAGGGGTAATTTTACGTTTTGAGAAAAGGTAATTGAAGTTTTCTATAAAAAATGGCAATTTACGTTGATGCCGAATTTTGGCAAAAACCGCATTTTTTTAGCCTTTCTTAGTAAAACTATTGCATATTGTTTGATCAAAATTCAAGGTAGATAGATGAAGTCATTAGCGCCACGTGCTCGAATTTATATTATTAGTGTCATCACCATTGGGTTGATGATCTATATAAGCTGTTCTGTAAATTGGCTGGCTTGGTCGTGGGATACATGGCTTATGATGTTGGTTTTGGGTGCTTTGGCTGCGATCACCCAAATTTTAAAGGTAGAGGGGGCAACCGCGCGCTCAAGCTATGAACTAAGCTGGGTGGTATGGGGGTTTGCGTTTATCTTACATGGCCCCGATGCTGCTGCATTAACGATCATGATGTCGTATGTGGCAGAATGGATTTGGCATAAGCAGAAATGGTTTATTAGCTGCTTTAATATTGGGGCATTTAGCATTGCTTTGGCTGCCGCAAATACGCTTGGATCTATGATCGAGAGCAGTGCACCGGGCGATACGATGATGGCGATCGGTTCTAAATTGATCACAACGGTTGTCTTCACCTTGCTCAATCATTTTTTTGTTGGCTTAGTGTTGTGGTTGGCACGCGGTGAAAATTTTTCGCAATCAGGTGTTTTAAATCTGTTTCCGGTGATGCTCGACTTGAGCACATTTGGGCTAGGTTTGGCGGCGGCATGGATCTGGACAATATCGCCGGTGGCTGTATTAACGATTTTATCGCCCCTTTATCTCATTTATAGCACATTGCGTGTGCCAGCGCTCGAACGTCAAACCCAATTAGACACAAAAACGGGTGTTTTTAATGCCAAATATTTTAATCAGGTTTTAGATAAAGAATTAACCCGCGCCGCCCGATTTAACCGCCCCATGACCTTGGTGATGGCCGACTTAGATTTATTGCGCAATATCAATAATACCTATGGTCACTTGGCTGGTGATGCGGTGTTGATCAAAATTGCCGAGGTTATTAAGCTAAAGATCGGCGAAGTTGGCACTGTTGCACGTTTTGGCGGCGAAGAATTTTCCATTTTGTTGCCAGAAACCACGCCCCAAAATGCTGCGGTTCTCATTGAATCGATTCGTGCCGAAATTGAGGCAACTCGTATTTCAATTCCCACCAGCACAACGCCTATTCGCATCACCATGAGTTTTGGGATTGCGTGTTTTGAGTATGTGGGCCAAACCGCGTCAGAAATTGTACATGCTGCTGATTTGGCGGTTTATCAATCAAAACTTAACGGACGAAATCAAATTTCGTTTGCCTCGCCCACCTCGACCAGCACCAAGCTGCCATTTGAGCTTGTCGATCATTCGACGTTGACATCGGAAACTGGGGTTGCGCAAGAAAAAACGATACCGAGTGAAACTGATTCCCCCATTGTTACACCCGAAGAAACCTCAATAAAGCCATCGACCGAAAAAACTGCGCCTCAGCCTTCGCATACGCCCAAAGTTCGGGTCAAGCGCCCAGCTTATTTGTTTAAAGTGTTTTTGGGCAGCATGCTGCTGTTGGCTTTATCGTTATTAGGTCATAGACTCATTGTTATGGAAACTGCGCCCGATTGGGCCGGTATTGTATTCTTTGCGGCAATGGTTCTTTTGACAGAATGGGCTGCAATTGAGATTTATGCTAAAGGCACTAGTGTTTCAACCTCGGTGGCCCCTATTTTGGCCGGAACGATATTATTTGGGCCAATGGGTGGGTTGGTGTTGGGAGTGTTGCAGGCATTGGTGTCGTTGGTCAAAAACCGTAGCCATTTCAACCGTTTTATATTTAATGCTAGCAATCAAATCATTAGTAATTTGATTTGTCTCGAGTTGTTGAGTTTTCTTGGCTCTTATGACCAATTGCCTTTGCTTTGGCAATCTGCTTTTACAATTGTTTGTATTGGGGTGGTATATCTAGTCAGCACGATCCTCGTTTCAATTGCCATTGACCTTGATTTAGGCCAAAGTTTTACCGGAATTTGGAAAGAGCGATTTAGCTGGTTAGGGATGTATTACCTTATACTTGGGCCAATCGCAATTACACTGACTTATGGGTATTTGAATGGCGGCATGTTGGGTGCGGGGGTTATGATGTTGCCACTTGTGATCTTGCGCTTAAGCCAAACCCAATATGTAAATCGTACACGCAGTATGGTAGAACAACTACGTCAAACCAATACGGAGTTAATGAGCCGGAATATTGAAATCGCTGAATTAAATGAAGAACTGTTGACGGCTTTGTCAAATGCCGTTGACCTGCGCGACCCATATGTGCATGGGCATTCTGAGCAGGTGGCGCGTTACGCGACTCTTATTGCTAAGGAAATGGGGCTTGAAGGCGAAGCAATTAAGCGGTTGCACAAAGCCGGTTTGTTACATGACATCGGCAAATTGGGTATCCCCGAATCGATTTTGTTTAAGCCAGCCAAGCTCACACCGCAAGAGTATGCGCTGATTACCAAACATGCCACGATGGGGGCCGATATTGTTGAGAACTGCCAATCATTGCGCGAGCTGACTCCTTTTATTCGGCATCACCACGAGCGTTGGGATGGCTTGGGGTATCCTAACAAGCTAAAAGGCGAAGAGATTCCCTTGGAGGCACGAATTTTAAGTGCTGCTGATGCAATTGAAGCAATGGCGAGTGATCGTCCATATCGGAAGGCTGGTCCTACCCAATCGATTATCGACGAAGTGCGTCGCTGCTCGGGTACTCAATTTGACCCCGCAGTGGTGAACGCATTTCTTGCCATCATTGAACGTGAAGGTCAATCGATTATAGTAAATACGGCTCGAGAAATAAAAGCGGCTCAACAGACCAATCTTAATGGCAGCATGAATGGCCTTGTGAATGGGACAACCAATGGCACAAATGGCATAAGTAATGGCTCAAATCATAGCACCCTTAACGG
>CAZLOF010000355.1:0-5332 GCA_964560745.1 uncultured Thermoflexus sp. | reverse complement strand
CCTTCAATCCGCTGATTGATTATCTAGGCAACGACAAGCAGATCGAATATCTGGAGGACTTCACCTGCCCTCAGCAGTATCAGCGCCTCGTGGTGGGGGCCGATGGTCGTGTAATGAAGTGCTCAAACGACGAGGAAAACCGTGAGGTCATTGGTGATGCCAGGACTGAGACCATTCATCAGATCTGGCATGGCGAAAAGATGACGGCGGTTCGTGAGTTGCATAAGCGGCCGCGAGGATTCATGGAAAGTGAAGTATGTCGACGGTGCTATCTGCCTCGCCTGACACAAGATGAGGAAGCATCAATTGCTGGCAGGACATTTATTGTCAGGAACTATGTACACAGACTTCAACTAATTGGAAAGTAATTCTTATGAATACCGCGACGACAATTGGTGCTTTGTTGAATGCATTTTGGCTAAGGCCAGAAACAGCGCTTTGGAGAGAGCTTGATATCAGGGCGATGAACGATTTTGAGTTCTTGTCGCCTTCCATCGACCTGGGATGTGGCGATGGGCTGTTTTCTTTTATACGTGCTGGGGGGCGATTGTCCCCGAAATTTGATGCCTTTCAAGTTGTTGCGGGGTTGGATTCGTTCTTTTCAAACGTTGATGTGTTTGATGCGTACGATCCGACATTGGCTTTGCAAGTTGTTTCTGAGCCCAAATACAAGATCGATGTGGCTTTTGATCACAAGGAAAACCTCCTGCGAAAAGCTTCGCATTTAGGGCTCTATCGCGACTTCAAGGTGGGCGATGCAAACCAGCAGTTACCATTTGCTGATGAGTCCTTTTCTACGCTGTTTTCCAACATTGTTTATTGGCTTGACGACCCCAGCTCCGTTTTATCGGAGATTGCACGGATTTTGAAAAAAAATGGGCGAGCATGTCTGATGCTGCCCAATCATTCTCTGCCCAGATATAGCTATTACAAAAAGTATTATGTTGATGGAGGCCGAGATCCGAAGTGGGCATTCCTTGAGAAACTTGATCGAGGACGCTTTGATGACAACATACGGCAATCCCGGTCTGGGGAGAATTGGGAGTTTTTGTTTCAACAAGCCGGTCTAAAAGTGGCGCGTCATTCGATGCACCTTTCTAAGCCTGTAATTCAGATGTGGGATATAGGGTTGCGTCCTCTCTTCCCATTATTGAAAAAAATGGCTGACTCATTGCCCAAAGATGAGTTCGAGAGAATAAAAAGCGAGTGGGTGGCAACACTTCACCAATTCGTTGCGCCGATCGCAGAATTGGATTCTGTGCTTTCGGTCGACTCTGAACCTGCCTTCCATTGTTACGTCCTGGAAAAATAAGATGTTCAGAAACTATAGGGGAGACCGCTGCTACATCATTGCCGAAATCGGTGGAAATTTCACGAACTACGATCAGGCCAAACGGCTCATTGATGCTGCGGCAGATTGCGGTGTCGATGCAGTGAAGTTGCAGACCTATCAGGCCGCCACCGTTGCAAGCAAACATGCGACTTTTGACATGGAGAATACCGGAGTGGTATCCCAGGTCGAGATTTTCAAAGAGTATGAGATTGGCGCGGAGCTTCATTGTCAGGTCTTCAAGTACGCAGAAGAGCGTGGTCTGGACTGGTTTTCCACCCCATCTCACGAAACTGACCTTGCTTTGCTGGAATCGCTTGATGTCGGAGTGCACAAGATTGGTTCCGATGATGCAGTCAATTTGCCATTCCTACGAGCGGTGGCGAGGACAGGCAAGCCCATCTTCCTGTCGACCGGAATGTCGACCCTTGCGGAAGTGCGGGAGTCGGTTGACGCAATTCTGGCAGAAGGCAATGAGCAGCTAGTGCTGCTTCATGCAATAACGAGCTACCCGACGCATCCCGAGAACGTCAATCTGCGTGCCATGCAGACGATGATGCGCGAGTTTCCCTTGCTTGATGTTGGCTACTCCGACCATACATTGTCTCCTGTTGCCTGTTTGTGCGCTGTCGCCATGGGCGCGCGTGTTATCGAGCGGCACTTTACCTACGACAAGAACGCCGATGGCCCGGATCACATGCTGTCAGCCGACCCAGCAGAGATGAAATGGCTGGTGGAGGCGGTGCGGTCCTTTGAGATCATGCGCGGCACTGGTATCAAGCGTCCGGCTGACAGTGAACGGAAGACTCGCAGGAACAATCGAAAGAGTTTGGTGCTCGCGCGAAACGTGGTGGCTGGGCAGCGCCTGGAACCGGAGGATGTAGCGATTAAACGGCCGGGGTACGGTATCGCACCGAAGTTCCTGGATCAGGTGGTCGGTCGGCGAGTTATCTCCGACTTTGGGGAAGATACCGTCCTTTCGTGGGGCGACCTGTCGTGACAGTTGGCGTGGTCATTCAGGCCCGAATGGGGTCTTCGCGACTGCCCGGGAAGGTCCTGATGCCGATAGGTCCCCGAGTTTTGCTGGATCATGTGCTTGGTCGGCTGGGGACACTCGATTATCCGGTAACTGCGGTGGTTGCAACTACAACGGAATCGCTTGATGACGCGATTGTTGCTCATTGTGAAGGCAACGTCTCTGTGTTCAGGGGTAGTGAAACCGATGTGCTCCAGCGGTATGTGGAGTGCATGAAGACATATGGTTTTGCGCACGTAGTTCGCCTGACCGCAGACAATCCTTTCACGGACGTCGTCGAGTTGGGGCGACTGATTCGTCTGCATATCGAGCGAGGGTTCGATTACACCCACTCTTTTGGAATGATGCCGCTAGGCGTCGGCGCCGAGATCTTTACGGAGGCGGCGCTGCGAATCAGCGACCGGGATGGGCATGCGGAAAATCACCGTGAGCATGTCAATGAGTTCATACAGGAGAATCCGGCGCTGTTTCGGATTGGAGTGCTCGACGTACCTGCGAACAAGCGGGCTCCTGCTCTGCGCATGACAGTCGATACACAGGAGGATCTTGAACGTGCGCGTCGTCTAGTCGTTGACTCTGGCGCGCGCTGGTTGACCACGGAAGAGGCAATCCGGGCGT
Organism: uncultured Thermoflexus sp.; assembly: GCA_964560745.1. Lineage (GTDB taxonomy): Bacteria > Chloroflexota > Anaerolineae > J036 > Brachytrichaceae > AQU-03. The sequence goes on along the minus strand of CAZLOF010000355.1, from coordinate 2,348 downwards.
GCTAGCTATTTGTGTAGAAAGTTCGCATGCCAGGGGCATGGGGCATGTTTTTCGTGCGCTGAATTTAGCGGCGCGACTCCGGGAAGACGGGCGGCAGCTCATGTTTTTCCTGAATGAGCATCAGCCAGCCATGCACCTTATCGCCGAACACGGCTTTCCATTCGAAATCGTTCCGCTACTGGGCTGCGTCGGGTGGGAGCGAGATGTCATTACGCGTCACGGCGTGAAGCTTTGGGTAAATGATCGCCTTAACACAAGTCAGGCTCACGCGAGCATAGTCAAATCCTGTGGCATTCCTTTGGTAACGTTTGACGACCGTGGTGACGGCGCAAGGTTTTCTGATCTGAACATCGCAGCACTCGTTTTCGACCCCGCGAATTCACTGCATGGCGCCCGTGTACTTCAGGGGTCCGAATATCTTGTGCTCAATCCGGCCATTGCTAAGTTTCAGCGCCGCCGCAAGGCGCTTAATTCCATTCTTGTCACGATGGGAGGGAGCGACACTTACGGCGTTACCATCAAGGTGGTAAACGCGCTGGCAACGAAAGAGCTCCCCAACGTGACCGTCGTCGTTGGGCCGGCCTTTGGACACATGAGTGCGCTCGAAGCTTGTCTGCCGAAGTCATTTGTCCTCAAGCGGAATGTGCCATCCCTCGCCGAGGAGTTCTGGGGCCATGATCTAGCTGTGACCGGAGGGGGGGTCACTCCTTTCGAGGCTGCAGCCTCCGGGCTCCCTTGTGCGGTCATAGCCAGCGAAGATTTCGAGGTCCCGGTCGGCAAGGCGTTGGAAAGAATGAATGCCGCCATTTTTCTCGGGCATCATCACGCCGTCGACTGGTCCAGTCTGTCCCCTGATGTCGACGTGGCCGCCATGAGCGAAGCCGGAATGAACAATATCGGCGTTTCTGGCGCAGCGCGCGTTTCCAAGGCTATTGCCGACTGCATGCAATCATGACAAAGACCGTTGTCATACATCAGCCTGATTTTCTCCCGTACGTCGGGTTCTTCGATCGATTTCTGCATTCCGACGTTTACTTGATTCTCGACCACGTTCAATTCGTAAGTGGAACATCGAAAGCGTGGACGCATCGAGACAGGATCAAGACACCCAAGGGCGCCCAGTGGTTAACCCTGAGTGTAAGAAAATCGCCGCGCGATACTCCCATCAATGAGGTGGAATTGTCCGCCGAAGTGGACTGGCGGTCGGCAAACTTGCGGCTGATCGAGGCGAACTATTCCCGCGCGCCCTTTTATCGCGAAGTAATGCCGTATATCGAGCAGCTCTACGCGACTCCCGCCGTTCTCCTTGCCGATTTCAACATCAAGTCCATTGAGCTGTTAATGGAGTTACTGGATGTTGTCAGGCCGATGGTCCGTTCTTCGGAGCTTTCGCCTGTTGGCGCCAGCAATGAATTACTGATTGATCTGCTGCGCAAGCTGGGCGCGTCTCATTACCTGTCCGGTGTCGGCGCGCGTGCTTACATGAACGAACAATTGTTTCTGGACAATGGCATCCAGGTGATCTGGCAGCAGTTCAACCATCCTGTATACCAGCAGCAATTCGGCGACTTCGAGCCCTACCTGAGTGCTATAGATATGCTGTTCAATTGCGGCATAGAGCAATCCAGGCGGCTTCTCAGGGAGAGAGCATGAACGTATTGGCGATTGGTGCCCATTTTGACGACGTGGAACTCGGATGCGGTGGCGCTCTTGCACGCCACGCTGCAAACGGCGACGCGGTTTACGTTTTCGTGGCTACCCAATCCGGGTTCTCGAATCAGAATCAGGAAACGGTCAGGTCAAATGATGTCGCGTTCAGGGAAGCTTCCGCGGCCATGGAAATCATCGGTGCAAAGGAGATGGTTTGCGGCAATTTCCGGACCTTGGAAGTCGAGTTCATCGATGAACTGAACATTCAGATCCTGCGCTTTGTCGAGGAGAAAAAGATCGACATGGTGTACACGCACTGGACAGGAGATATCCATCACGATCATCAAGCGGTCGCACGAGCTTCGCTGCACAGTTGCCGCCATGTTCCTCGCCTGTTGATGTATCGGAGTAACTGGTATCACTCGACGCAGGATTTTCGTGGCAATTTCTACGTCGATATTAGTTCCTTCTGGAGTGTCAAAGAGAAAGCGATCCTCGCGCATCAATCCGAGGTCGAGCGAACGGGCCATAAATGGATTAGCTTTTTCAAGAATGAAGCTGAGAACGCGGGCCAGAAGATTGGTGTTCGCTTTGCTGAATCGTACGAAGTTGTTAAGTGGCTGATCAACTAGCAGTATCCGATCGGTAAAGAGATACCAGATGTCGAAACTTGAGCGAGTCGATGGGCTCGATACTGT
>CAZLOF010000354.1:1675-5340 GCA_964560745.1 uncultured Thermoflexus sp. | reverse complement strand
CAGCAGCAAACCGCCCAACGCCACCGAAAGTGTGGTCACTTTGACCCCAGCGCACCCGATGAGCAACAAAGTAATGATGACCAATGCCCCAACTCGCCTGCCTAACGCGGCTGGCTCAGGTTGGGTAAATTGCCACATTTCAAGCAACAGCGGCACAAACATCACCAAGCTAAAACCGAGCGTTGGGCTGGCATACATAAAATACATAAAGGCGTTTTCAAACATAAACACCGAGTATTGTTGTGGGAAGGGGTCTAATTCGCCAACAAACAACACCAGCAGCACCGCCAATAGCCCAACAGTTGGCTTGCCGCTTAACCGCACCGCAAGGGTGTAAATTTGTAGCACTAGCAAAATGAGCAACGGCACGAACCATAGCCGAAAATAAAGGGAAATGAGGGGCACGCCCGATAACCAACTGGCAGCGGCGAGATGATGATAAAAAAACCAATAATAGTTATAGCCTTCGCCCACAATATTGGGATCGCCGGTCGGCCAATGGTATTTGGCCTCGGCAGCCATGCTAAGTTGCCATGGCACATCGACAAAATAAGCGCCGGCTAAGTTACGCCCACCCGGCAGCGGCACTTCGGCAAAATAAACTATGCCAGCATATAGCAAGGCCAACGAAATGAGCAACGCCATAGCCCATATGTGCCAAGAATCGATAGCAGAAGGGCTTGCGGGCGAAAATGAGGCAAATCGTGAGGTTTGGGCAACCGCCCTCAAGGCAATTAACCCAATGACACCAGCAACAATACCCCAAGCGATGACTGCGCCAACCCATAGTTGCACCCACGAAAATGCGTTATATAACAGAATTTCGCCCACATAACCCAAAGCCCAGCCGGTAGTGATTTGGGTGAGGATGGGGCGACGCCCGCCCCCGCAAGCGCGATAAACCGCGAGGCCAAACAACACAATAACTGCTTCGTAAATGGCAAACCGAAAGATATCGAATGGCGGCGTATCGAAATAAAGTAAGACGGCAAGCGCAGTAGCAACAATCAATAAACTGGGCGGGAGAAGAGGTCGATTTTTTAAGATGTCACAAATTATAAAAGGGTTGAAAGGCCGATTTCACGATCTATCCCCAAGAGCTACGCTTTTGGGGATAGATAGTGAAATCAACCATCCCTCACCTAGCGGCGCTAGGTGAGGGATGGAACTGTCGGCAAAAACTACTTTTTATTACTCAGCAGCCACAGGGGCGGGGCCGAGTTGCTCGGGGGTTACGCCAGAACTTAGTTTCACTAGCCCAACATAGTGATTACCAAACATGAGTGTGCTGGGGTCGTAGCCATCACCCACGATCTGACCGGGGTTTAGCTCAAACTCGTAACACTCTTGACCAGTAATATTGGTCGGGATGATATTGACAAAGCCAGCCTCGGTGGCACCACAAATGCCATAAATGACATTGGGCTTCACATTGAGGAATTTGACCATGCCGTTTGCATCTGACAATTGCGATGACGCAAGTTGCCCATTACCATCATACAGTTGTAAAGTCCAACCCGATAGCGTCGGCTCGCCAGCTTGGCGGATGCCGTCACTATTCAAGTCGTTAAATACGCGAGTATGAATTTCGCCGCCTTTATTGGTGCGGAAGGTGAAGGTGCTGTTCATGCCAGCAAAGGCATTGATCGTGACGCTCTTGTTTGCCAAGTTGGGTGTGCATTGGGTGTCACACACAATGTAGATCAGATGCCAGCCATTCGGCACCAACTCATTGACAGTATAGCTACCCGGCACCACATCGAAGGTCTTGGTATTGACATACGCATCGCTATCATTGTTGGCTGGGTCATCGAGATAGAATGAACCTAAACCACCCGTAAATTGAATATTTTGCGGATCTTTTGGCAAAGATTCAAGCTTAATCGTAATACGCGCCATACCTGGGGCCAGTGTAGGCGTTGGGGTTACGCCTGCTGGTGTGCTGGTTGGCGTAGCAGTCTTGGTGGGTGTGGCGGTTGGGCCGACTGGTGTGTTGGTCGGGGTAGCCGTCTTGGTGGGTGTGGCGGTTGGGCCGACCGGTGTATTGGTCGGGGTGGCGGTCTTGGTGGGTGTGGCGGTTGGGCCGACTGGTGTGTTGGTCGGGGTGGCCGTCTTGGTCGGCGTAGCAGTTGGCACAACTGGTGTATTCGTTGCCGTTGGCGCAATGGTTGGCGTAGCAGTGGGTGACGTGCCACCAGTGGTCAAGCAGAAATCATCAGCAAACAAATTCGAACCAGTTCCTTGCTTCCAGCCCCAAACCAAAGCATAGGCCGCACTCGCAGGGGCCTGAATATTCGTCATTTGATATTCGGTATAAGCAAGCGCTGCCACCGACACCGACGCGCCAGAATTGGCGACTTGGTTGTTTTGGCTGGCATCAAAGAATGACAAACCAAAATTCGCACCAGCAGTTGCCGCCGATACTTTGCCCCAGCCCTTCAGCATTAGCACTTGCCCCGGTGTTACTGGCACAAATTGCCCAAAGCCGCCTTGTCCTGTACCCACAATCGCTGCCGTTGCGCCGCCATGTCGGTCAGTGCTAGTGCTCAAGTTACCAGCATTGGCCCAAGAAGCTAACCCTTCAAAGCCGCCATTGGTCAACATATTTGCGACACACACCGACCCGCTTGGGGTTGGGGTGAAAGTTGGGGTTGCCGTTGAGGTCGCAGTTGGCCCAACCTGAACACGGTTACCAAAAGCGACGGTTTGGCTTTGCCCCGACAACAAGCTAAAGGCAAAACATGGGTCGCCCTGATAAACAAAGAAAGTCGCTGGGAAGGTATTTTGCCAACCCGCTTGCACACTCTCGCAGACAAAATAGGTTCCTACGGCCAAGTTTGCAAATGTCACCTGCCCTTGAGCATTGGTTGCCTGTGTTTGCAACAATTGCCCCGTCACTGGGTTGGGGTTGGTCTGCAAATACAGCTTCATCGACCAACCTGTTTGCAGCGGCTCACCCACATCTTGCAGGGCGTTGCTGTTTAGGTCGTTATAGGCCTTGGCAATGATGGTGCCCGGGGTTAATGGGGTCGCCGTCGCCGTCGCCGTTGGGGTGCGGGTTGAGGTTGAAGTTGGACCAACAGGCGTATTGGTTGGCGTGGCGGTCTTGGTTGGGGTAGCCGTCGCCACCACACCACCAGCAGTCAAACAAAAATCATCTAAATAGAGATTGTTTGTCGCAGCATCCATCCACCCCCATACCAATACATAGGCTGCACCGGCTGGCACAGTGCTATTCACCACCGAATATTCGGTGTAGACGTTGGTCAAAATATTGGCAGGAGCGGGCGAGCCGCTGACTTGGGCTGAACGCGCCGCATTGTAATATGTCAACCCAATGCTGCCATCGGTTGCAGTTTTCTTGGCCCAGGCCTTTAAGCTGAGCACTTGACCCGGGGTGACAGCCACCCATTGGCCCAAGCCGCCTTGACCGCTGCCAATGCTAAGCGCACGGGTTCCGCTGCGTATATCGGTGCTGATTACATTTGCGTTGCCAGCATTTTCCCAAGGGGTCAAAACACCCGTTTCAAACCCAGCATTCACCAACAAATTGCTATTGCACACCAATGTGCTGGGCGTATTGGTAGCGGTGGGTGGCAAATTGGTTGGGGTGCGGGTGGCGGTTGATGTGGCTGTAGCCGTTGATGGCACGCCAGTTACAGTTG
>CAZLOF010000354.1:0-1575 GCA_964560745.1 uncultured Thermoflexus sp. | reverse complement strand
GTGCGGGTGGCGGTTGATGTGGCTGTAGCCGTTGATGGCACGCCAGTTACAGTTGGGGTAGCCGTATTAGCCGTGCCTGCCACCAAACCAATATCAACAGTCAAATCACCATTGCCATCATCACCATCATTAATCGACTCGGTGTTTGGCGACAAATTAATCAGTGGGCTGGTAATGCGCGTGCCGCAGCCACCCGGTTGGTCGCCGTTATTATCGCCGTTAATGCCATTATCAAGCAACACACGGGGGTTAGCGCTACACGGGTAAGCTGTGGGCGGGTTGGGGATAGAGATGCGATATTTACCTTGACGCTGATTGGTAAAGGTGTAAAAGCCATCGGTATTGGTGGTTCCAACACCCCAAGGCGCAGAAACCCCAACCTGATCAATTTCTCGATACAGTTCAACCGTCAAGTTGGCAGGGCCAAATTCGCCACTGTCGCGCAGGCCGTTGCCATTGGCATCGATAAAGATTTGATCACCAATGCGCAACAATTCGTATAAGCCAATATCGATAGTGAGGTTGGCTTGATTGTCAGGAATATTGCCATCACCGGGGCCTTGGTCAAACTCATTAAGCGGCTGCGAGCCAGAGCCAACCACGACACCCAAAGTGCGCACATACCAATGATTATTGTAAAACTTGACCGTAACGCCAACATTGTCGATGCCGTTATTGTCTTCGTCGGCCGGGTTGTTGATGGCGCTGCCGCCATTAATCGTGCTAACCCACGCATACGATGGCATCTCGACTTCGACGATATAACGCCCAGCATCTAAACCATCAAAACGATAATAGCCATTTACACCGGTACGCACCGTAGCCACAGGTGAGCCTTGCACTTGGTCGATTGCATCATCGTTGTCATTATCGGTGTAAAGATTTATCAGCAAATTATAGAAGCCGGTCTCGGTTGGGCCACGTTGTCCATCATTTTGGAAATCTTTGAAGACACGGTTGCCGATGCTAAATTTATTGGGTGGGATCGGGGTCGGGCTTGGGGTGGCGGTGGGGATGGCAGTTGCGGTTGGGGTCGGGCCGGGCGGCACGTTTGCCGCCACAAAACCAAAATCTACCGCTAAATTGCCATTTTTATCGTCACCATCGATACTTAAGTCTGGCTCGGTATTGGCTCGCAAGTCGATCACAGGGCTACGCACCGGTGTACCAGAGCCACCCGCCTGAATACCATTGCTATTTTCATTAATACCATCTTCGGTGGTGTTGACATTCGCGCTGGCTTTGGGGTAAGCGGCTGGCACATTGCGAATATATAAGAAATAGCGACCTTGGCGAATATGATCAAAGCCATAAAACCCACGCGGGTTGGTCACGCTGGTTGCTAAGGGGGCTTGTGTCAATGGGTTATCGAATTCATTATATAGCTCGACCGATACCCCCGGAATGCCAAACACGGTGGTATCTTGCTCAGATACATCGCGCACACCGTTATTATTGGCATCATTCCATACCAAATCGCCCAAAGCCAATAACTGATACACACCAAAATCAACTGTCAGGTTGGTTTGGGGGGTTGGCTCGGCTGGGTCGCCGGGGGCAAGGTCAGTTTCATCA
>CAZLOF010000353.1:0-5362 GCA_964560745.1 uncultured Thermoflexus sp. | reverse complement strand
ATCATATGCCCGATGATAAGGCTTGGCCCCAATAAAGGCCGGTAAAAAGGCATGATGAATATTGATCATGCGCCCGGGAAAAGCCTGCACAAAAGGCTTGCCAACGATCATCATATAACGAGCCAACACCACCAAATCAATATTGTGTTGTTTTAATAGCTCAATTTGCTTTTGTTCTTGGGTAGGGCGGTTTTCAGCATTCATGGCAAAATGATGAAATGGAATACCAAAGCGTTGGGCGACTTCTTGATGGTCAAGATGATTACTCACAATGAGTGGAATATCGACTTGCCATTCACGCGAATGGACGCGACCCAAAATATCATACAGACAATGCGCTGGTTTAGATACGAACAAAGCCATGCGTAAACGCTCATCAGAAAAATGCAATTGCCATTGCATTTGATACCGTGCACCAATCAGTGTGCCAAAATAGTCGCCAATTTTCTCTTTAGGGATGGCAAAGGCATTGAGGTCCCATTGCACCCGCATGAAAAATTCATTTACTTGGCGGTCAACATGTTGCTCAAGTGAGAGAATATTGCCATTATTACGTGATATAAATTCGGTTACAGCCGCCACCAACCCTTTTTGGTCGGGGCAATGTAACACTAGCACTGCAAAATTTAACATAAGCGGCGTATTTTAACCGCGCTACTTGATCTTTAAACGTTTATGCATATTCATACATTAACCCTACCGGCTGCAAATTTGGCTGAATTACATCATTTTTACACCCAAATTCTTGGGTTTATGTGCAGCGAGCAACAGCCACAGCAGTTTCGCTTGCAATGTGGTCAGTCACAACTCATCTTTTGTCATCAAGCCATTGTCACCCAACCCGAAGTTGCTCATTTTGCATTTAACATCCCATCATCACACTTTCGCCCAGTAGTTGATTGGCTGCGCTTGCGCATCAAATTGCTGGCATTGCATGAGCAAACCGAGTTTTTTAGTAAGGATTGGAACGCCCACATGGTCTATGCCTATGATCCGGCGGGTAATATCATCGAATTTATCGCACGGCACACCTTGCCCGACGAAGCCAGCAACGCCGAAAAAAACGATGCCATATTTAACGCGGCCATGTTTGTAACCTGCATCAGCGAAATTGGCATTGCGGTGCAAGATGTATTGGCAACGGCCCAAGCATGGGGTCAACTATGGCATACCCAGCCCTATGGCGAAACCGATGCCACTTTTTGCCCGATCGGCAACGAACACGGTCTTATCATCCTTGTGCCTTTCAATCGTATTTGGTTCCCAAATACCGGCATCCCGGCCCAAGCTGTGCCGTTGGTCGCCCAAATTGACGATTATCAATTAAGTGGCCCGCCCTATACCATTCACCCAAGCCAATTATGAAAACTATCCAAACCGATGTCATTATCATTGGCGGTGGGCCAGTTGGTTTGACTTTGGCAATGTCGCTGGCCCGCCAAAAAGTCAACGTTGTAGTGATTGATCTGCGCCATCGCGGTGAGCCGCCTTCGGTCAAGTGCAACCATGTGGCGGCGCGTTCGATGGAAATTTTTAGACGGCTGGGCGTGGCACGCGCCTTGCGCGACGCTGGTTTGCCCGAAGATTACCCCAATGATGTGGCCTATCGCACCACCATGTTGGGGCAAGAATTAACTCGCATTCGCATCCCATGCCGTCGCGACCGCTATACCGCAACCGACGGCCCAGACACAGGGTGGCCCACCCCCGAGCCGCCGCATCGTATCAACCAGTTATTTCTTGAGCCAATTTTGTTTGCGCACACCGAGGCCACGCCGGGTGTCACCATTCTCAACCGCGTCCAATTTGACCGGCTGGCACAAGATGACAATGGGGTTACTATCTTTGCCCATCAACTCGATGATGGCAGCGCTGTGCACATTTCGGCGGCCTATGCAGTGGGTTGCGATGGCGGCAAATCGGAGGTGCGCCGCCAAATTGGGGCGAGCTTGGTTGGCGATGCCGTCGTGCAACGGGTGCAATCGACCTATATTCGCGCCCCTAGTTTGCTGGGGCAATTGCAAACACCGCCTGCATGGGCTAATTTTTCGCTAAACCTGCGCCGCAGCGGCAATGTTTATGCCATCGATGGGCGTGAAACGTGGCTGGTGCATAATTATTTGCGCCCAAACGAGGCCGATTTCGATGCCGTTGATCGTGATTGGGCTATTCGTGCCATTTTGGGGGTGATGCCTGATTTTGAATATGCGGTATTGAGCAAAGAAGATTGGTTTGGGCGACGGCTCATCGCTGATAAATTTCGCCAAGGGCGGGTCTTTTTATGTGGTGATGCCGCCCATATTTGGGTGCCTTATGCTGGCTATGGCATGAATGCTGGCTTGGCCGATGCCGAAAATTTGGCTTGGTTGCTGGCGGCGCATTTAAATGGCTGGGCCTCAGTTAATATTTTGCGAGCCTATGAACGTGAGCGCCAACCCATCACCGAACAGGTTTCGCATTTTGTGATGAACCATGCCCACGCGATGGCGCAGCAACGGGCGGCAGTGCCCCCCGAAATCGAAGATGATTCGGCGGCTGGCGAGGCGGCGCGCCAAGCTTTGGGCAAGGCAACTTACGACCTTAACGTGCAGCAATATTGCGCGGCTGGCCTCAATTTTGGCTATTTTTATGACCAATCGCCGTTGATCGCCTATGCGGCAGTGCCAGCCGATGGCGAAGCCGCGCCGCCCTATAGCATGGGGGCGTTTACACCCGCCACCACGCCGGGCTGCCGCACCCCCCATTTTGGGCTGGCAGATGGGCGCTCATTGTATGACTCAGTGCGCCATTGCTATACCCTTTTGCGCTTTGACCCGGCTATTGCCGTTGCGCCGTTGCTCAATGCGGCGGCGCAATACGGCGTGCCGATGCAATTGCTCGATATTACCCCCAGCTCGGCTCCGGCCATTTACCAACACAAATTATTGATCTCACGCCCCGACTGGCATGTGGCATGGCGCGGCAATACCGCGCCTGCTGACCCCAGCGCGTTGATTGACTTGTTGCGTGGGTGTGCGGCCTAGTTTTTTGCTAATTTTTAGCATCAAAAGCCGGTAAAACAAGTTTGCGTCGAAATCGCTATATGACCTTTAATGGCATGGACAAAGCCCATGCCATTAAAGGTCATATAGCGATTTCGACATTACCTCTTTGTCTTGACATTATTAGATATTTATATTACAATCTAAATATCTAATAATGGAATCAGGATTAACAAAGACCTTACAAGCCCTTGGCGACCCAACGCGCCGTGAGATTATGCGTATGTTGAATAAGGGCGACCTCAGTGCGGGCGAGATTGCCAGCCAATTCAACATGAGCTTGCCGAGTGTGTCGCACCATTTAAATGTGTTAAAAAACGCCGAAATTGTGCGGACGCGGCGGCAGGGGCAATCGATTATTTATAGTATGAATGCCACTGTCGTGCAAGAATTTTTGCAACAATTAATGAATGTTTTTCAGGTGCAAGCTAAAACCACAGAATCTTTAGACAATTTAGATAAAACGGAGGAAAAATGAAAACGAAACCACTCTTTGGCATACTCTGTGTTGTTGCCATGTTTATCATTAGCGCCTTAGCCTACCCCTATATGGGTGAGCGTGTGCCTATTCATTGGAATATTCGTGGCGAAATTGATGGTTGGGGCAGCCCTTGGATCTCACTATTGATCATGCCGCTGTTTGGCGCAGGTCTCTTGTTTTTATTCAATTTTTTACCCAAATTAGACCCGATTCGCAAAGATTACACGCCCTTTAATGGCACAATTGCCCGTTGGAACAATGCCATTTTGATATTTTTTGTGGCATTGCATGCTGTTGTTTTGGCGGCAACGGTGGGCTGGGTGATTCCTATGCCACAAATCGCATTTGTTGGCACTGGGTTATTGTTGGCTTTTATGGGCAATGAAATGCGCAGACTCGAACCGAATTCATTTTACGGGATTCGGATGCCTTGGACGATCAACAACCCGCAGGTGTGGCGCGAATCGCACCGCGTGGGTGGTCGTGTGTTTGTCGTGGGGGGGCTAATCATGGCATTGTCGGCGTTGTTGCCGGTCGGGTTGTTATCCACCATTGTTTTTATGCTGGTGATTCCCGCAATGATCATTGGCACGGTAGGTTATTCGTGGTGGGTTGCGCAAAAATTGAAAAAATAAAATGCCGATTTCACGGTCCCGCCTCCAGCGCAGGTCAGTAATCTGGCCTGCGCTGGAGGCAGGATCGCGAAATCGGCGAAGAGATGGTGGGAAGCCTTTTTTATTTTAGCTTTTCTTTCAAAAATGTTTGCACAACCTGAATGTTAGCCACGCTCTGAAAGATGGGGCTGCCGCTGCCATCGCCATGCCCGGCCCCGGCCAACAAATCGAAACGCACGTCTTGGTTGGCTGCCTTAAGCGCATCGGCCAACATTTTGGTGTTTTCAATCGGCACAGTGCAATCTTTGTCACCTTTTTGCACTAAAAATGGGGGATCATCTTTGCTAATATAGGTGATGGGGTTCGCCTTCTTTACTAACTCTGGCACAGTTTGCACCGCAGCGCCCAAAAATGCCGACTCGAAGGAGTTGGCGGTGTTGTGGGTTTGGTCGCTACTGCCACAGCCTTGGGCTTTTGCTTGCTCATCCATTTTGGCAAAATCAGTGGGGCCATAATGGTTAATAACGGCCTGCACTCGGCTCGATACCCCAGCATTGCCAAGGCTGGCATCATCAAACTCAGCCACATCGCCGGTTGTCCCCAACATGCTGGCAATATTCCCGCCCGCCGACTCGCCATAAGCCACAATTTTATTGGGGTTAATTTTGTATTTGGCGGCATTGGCGCGCAAATAACGCACCGCCGCTTTGGCATCTAAAACCGCAGCCGGGAAAATTGCATCACCTGATAACCGGTAGTCGATGCTGGCAATGGCATAGCCATCGTTAAGCAGCGCATCAAAGAGGGTGGTTGGCATCATGCTTTTATCACCAAATTTAAAGCCGCCGCCATGAATATTGATAATCAGCGGAAAGGGGCCGTTGCCGCTTGGCAAATACAAGTCAAGTTTTTGTTTGCCTGCGGTGGTGGTATAGGTCACATCTTTATAAGCCGCGGTTACTTTAAGCGACTGTGAACCACAAGCGGATAACAAACTGCTTGCCAACACGCCAGCACAGGCGAGTGCCAAGCGAAAAGAGAGTTTAGTGGTTTGCATCATGCTTTGCATTGTCTATAAAATTCTCAAGAAATTATCAATTTATAGACAAATGAAACAAAAATCGCGTCTATGTCGTATGGTATCGGTGGCTCTGTTTGCCCATAGCCTGAGCGCGGGGATTAAAATCCCGCGCTGGGCACACAAAGACCGCCTTCGCGGTCTAAAT
>CAZLOF010000352.1:0-5400 GCA_964560745.1 uncultured Thermoflexus sp. | reverse complement strand
ATCTTACATTGGTCAAGAAAATGAAACAGTCACAGGCCCAAACTCGCCACGTCAATATCGTTTAGATGTAGATATCGCGGCTGGGCAAACCATTACAAATTTGGTTATTACCGATGTATTGCCAGCCAATGTGCAATTTATTGCGGTCGATTCAGTTTCACCCGGGTGCAGCGTTATTAACAGCCCAACTGGGGCTGGCGGTATTTTAGAGGTCAGTTGTCTTTCGGTGACGGGCAGCACAAGCTCAGCCGATGCTTCTGTATTATTGTCATTTTTTGTGCCGCGTGATGATGCATCGGCTGTAGCGGTCATTAACCCCAGCACTGGCAGCCCAGTCACTTCGCTTAATGATAGTTTGGCTGGGGCAATTTGGACACCCATTGATTCAGACGATTCTTCATCGCTAGTCAGCAGCAATGGCTCATCGACCGATCATACATTAACTGATCGTGCGATCGCCATTCAAAAATCGGTTACAACCATTACAAATACTGGCGCAAGTGGCTATACACCGGGTGATACGCTTGTTTATAGCCTTACGTTTCAGGTGTCAGACTTTTTTGCCTTTAACAATGTGCTGGTTACCGATACCTTGGGCGATGGCTTGGTATTTTTACCCAACTCGGCCCGATTACAAATCAATGGCAATGGCTATATTTTGTCATCCGCCACGATCAATAATAGCAATATTGTCACTACAGTGAATGCCAATGGCACGACCTCTTTGGTATTTAATGTTTCGGCTGAACAAGTGACACGTGGGCAAACAGCCCAATTGATTGGCGGCTGTATCAACCCAGCGGGTTCGGCTGCGCCTGATTGCAGTGGCTATAACGATAGCCTCACCCAAGGTGTAATTACTTTTCAGGCCACTATTAGCAATGCTTTTCGCAACCGCACCCCGGCTTTGGTTGAATTGGGCGATACGCTGACCAATACTGTCAATATTCGCGGCGCGGTGTTAAATACGGGTACATTTGCCCCCACTGGCAATAGCGTCACCGATAGTTCGAGCGCCAATGTAACCATTGTGCAACCCAATTTGCAAAAAGTGGTATATGCCATTAATGGCAATACGATCTTGCCCTCGCCAGTTGTTATGCGTCCGGGTGACCGCGTGACTTATCGCGTGACGTATCAATTACCTTCAACCGATTATTCTAACCTTGCTTTAACCGACTTTTTGCCGTTACCCGCATTTAACGTCACCGAGTTAACTACATTTACAAGCACACCTACCTCAACAATTCCACCTGCTGGGGTGATGCAATACGGTCCATCTAACACAATCACGGGCACTAGCCCATCCATAACGACCCCAACGCTTAGCATTACGGCCACCTCAAACAGTTGGCGTTTAGATTTTGGCACTTATAACGACATTGCAAACCAAAATCGTAGAATCGATCTGCTTTTTACTGTTACAACCACCGATCAACCCTTTGCCGATCGTTTGATGTTTTCGAATCTGGTTAATTCGGTTCAAGGCAGCAGTTCGGCCATTGAGGCGAATAGTATTGCTCAAATTCGTTTGCTTGAACCAGTGTTGAATATTCGCAAAGGCGTGGTGAGTAATAGCCTTGCTGGGTCATTGCCCCCCAGCGTCAGCTTATTAAGCGCCCCTTCATGTGCGCGGTTAAGCGGAACTGTCAACTCAAGTAATGTGATTAGCGGGTTTAGTGCCAATCTAAGCTCGGCTGATGCCGCTGATCGGGTTACTTTTGCCATTGTAGTTGAAAACACTGGCTCAAGCACAGCGTTTGATGTGACAGTGAGCGACACCTTGCCAAGCAACATGACCTTTGTACCGGGCACATTGTGTGTGCAAGATGGCACGGGCGCAAGCATGACCTATAGCGGGGCCGAAGCCAATTTGTTTACGCAAGGCATCACCCTAACCGACCCCGGCCCAACCAGCTCGACTTTAGGGTTGGGGGCACTTGACCCCGGGCGTGATAGTGCTGGCACTGTTATTACCGATGGTCGCAATATTGCCATTTTTGTTTTTGATGCCACCATTAACAACACGGTACGGCCCAGTCAAACCCTGACGAATGTGGCTGGGTTGCTTAATTATGCTGCTATTGATGGTGGGCGCGACTTTGTAGCCACCAACTTGACCGATACGGCCTCGGTTGTGATTAGTGCGCCGGTGTTTTCAAAACAATTGACTAACACCGAAATTGT
The DNA here is from genome assembly GCA_964560745.1 of uncultured Thermoflexus sp. Taxonomy (GTDB): domain Bacteria; phylum Chloroflexota; class Anaerolineae; order J036; family Brachytrichaceae; genus AQU-03. The sequence goes on along the minus strand of CAZLOF010000352.1, from coordinate 3,213 downwards.
GACTGGCGGCAACAGCAGCACTCAAGTGGTTGCGGGCGAAATTTTGACTTATTCAATTGTGATCACTTTGCCCGAAGGCACAATCCCTAATTTGTTGCTAAGCGACACGCTGGGCAGCACAACCGGCGCGTTGGCTTATGTTAATTGTGTCAGCATTACCGCTTCGGCTAATGTGACCCGCACCGGCGGCAGCGGTGGTTTTGGTTGCACTGACCCTAGCCCAACCGTAACCAATAACGGGCGGAATGTATTGTGGAGTTTTGGCGATGTGCTTAATTCGAATACGGTGAATACGACCACCGAACGCATTACGGTAACTTATCAAGCCGTGATGCTGAATGTGGCTGGCCCGTCGTCGGCGCAGCGCCGCAACTCGGCGGTGGTGTCGTGGACAGGCACTACGTTGCCCGCCCAACAAGTAACCGTAACACGCATCGACCCAACTTTATCACTCACAAAGCAGCTAAACCCAAGTGTGATGGATTCAGGGGATCGCGTCACCTACACATTAGTATTGACCAATAATAGCGTCACCTCTTACGATGCTGTCATTACCGACCCGTTGCCTATTGTGGCTGGCATTGGTTCGCTATTGCAAAACCCCACCCTAAGTGTGACTGACAATGCCCCAACCGCAGGGTTTACCTCGACCCAAGTCGGTCTTGCCCATTTTGCTTTAAGCGGCACAAATAGCACAGGTTATACCCTAACAACGGTTACACCATTCACCATGCCGGTAAGTAGCAGCCGACGTATCACTTTGACGATTAGTGGCATTGTGCCTACGGGTGTGCCTATTGGCGCGAGTTATAACAATATTGTGACTGGCACATGGACCTCGTTGCCGGGTAATCTTGGGGCGCGGTCGGTTTACACCAATACTTCGATTGAATCAACTCATAGTATTTCGGCTGCGGCGATGGCGACCATTTTTGGTTTGTCGCCCAACAAAATTATTGTTGGCAGCTCAGAACCTCATACTTCAGATGCGGCTGCCCCGCGTCCGGTGGCAATTGGTGAAATTGTCACTTATCAATTACAAGTATTGGTGCCGCAGGCTGTGGCAATTGACCTGTTGATCGATTTAAATGAAAACTTACCGGCTGGGTTGGTTTATTTGACCGATACTGCCAAAGTTGCTTTGGTTGTGCCGCCCAGTAACCCAATGACCATGTATATCACCTCGTCATTGGTGAATACGGCTACAGTGGGGGGCTGTGGGCTTTATTTTGCCTCGGTGTCGCCCAATATCACCCCAACTTGTAATTTTCCGGGCGAAACGTTGGACAGCGCTGGCAACCCGGTTTTCAATTTTGGCTCAGTTATCAATGGCGATAGCAGCCCGACTGGCACAACTTATATTGTGATCCAGTTGGGCACCCAAGTGGTGAATACAGCCACGAATCAGGCTGGGCGTTTGGTGAATTCGGCGGGTATCACCCTAACCAATTCATTTACAGCCTCGGTGCGCGATGGCGCAATTTCTCGGGTGGTTACTGCCAGCATTTATGCCACCAATACCTTGTTGGTGGTTGAGCCGCAACTCACAGTGACAAAAAGCGTCAATTCACCGCCCCCAGCCGATGCCGGTGACGTTGTGACTTATACCGTTGGTTTGCGTAACTCAGCCGCTACCACATCGAGCATGGCCTATGAAGCCGTGTTGACCGATGTGCTAGATGCACGGCTGACGTTACAAAACGCCACCATTATTGCATCTGCAAATGTGACCAACCCCAATGTGACGAGTAGCGGTAATGGCATCACCTTGACGGCAGATGCTTTGTCGCCGGGTGGGTTTATTACTATACAAGTGGTGGCAACGTTGGCGAATAACGTGCGTGGTGGTGATATTATTCCGAATGTGGCACGGGCAATATGGACCGGCTTGCCGGGTAGCAATGGCACACCGGGTTCACCAGCCATAGGCGCGAGCGGCACTTATACCGGTGAGCGCACTGGCACTGGCGGGGTTAATAGTTATATTGCCAATGCGTCGATTACCAGCACCCTAACCACGCCTAGTATTGTAAAATTGTTACCCAGCCCGACCCAATATGCTATCGGTAGCGACATCACCTATACCCTGCGCATTACCTTGCCCGAAGGCGACACCCAAAACTTAATTGTGGCTGATGCTTTGCCGAATGGGTTGACCTATAAAAGCCACACTGTTGTTTTGGATATGGCAAGTAGCAACGGTAATTTGAGCAGTGATTATGTGGGTAGTGTAGGAGTGTCGCCATCATTTAGCAATGCAGCGGGTGTGCAGACTTTTTCTTTTGGCACTGTAAATACAACCGCTGATAACGTTTCAAACAACAATAGTTTTTTAATTTTGGTGGTAGCTCAAGTGGCCGATGTGGTAGGCAATGTAAGTGGCACTGTGCTTACAAACACTGCCCGACTAACCTATACCCACCCACTTAGCGGTGTTGTGGGGGTTGCGGGTGGGGCACAATCTATTTCACTGATTGCCCCAGCGCTTAGCCTAGATAAATCGGTGCAAGCGCCACGCAATCCAGCCATGCCCGGCGACGTTGTTACTTATACATTGGTGCTGACTAATGTTGGCAATGCGCCAGCGTTTGATGTGACGTTGACTGACACCCTGCCTGCCGGTATTACATTTGTGGGTAGCACTAGCAATAGTGTTTCTAATCCTAGTGGCTCAGCGGGTGATGCGAATGTGGCCGGTGCAAATGCCCTAACTTATACATTGACGCAGCTTAATGTGGGTGGCGTTGCAACTATTCGCTTTACCGCACTCATTAGTAGTGCCATTAACACCAATCAAATATTGACGAATACTGCACGGGCCACTTTTTCAAGCTTGGCAGGTTCAATAGCTGGTGAGCGCATATCTACCACTTTGATAGATGACGCAGTGGTGCAAGTTGTGCCGCCCACTGTAACGCCTACACCTACACCAACTAGAACACCAACATCGACGGCAACGCCGACCAACACACCAACATCGACAGCGACAGTAACGCCGACGAATACGCCGACAGCTACTGCTACGCCGACGAACACACCGACGGCGACAGAAACGCCGACGAACACGCCAACGTCGACTGCGACTGCGACAGAAACGCCAACCAATACGCCAACATCGACGGCGACTGCGACCGAGACACCAACCAACACGCCGACAGCGACGGCGACTGCGACCGAAACACCAACCAACACGCCGACAGCGACGGCGACGGC
>CAZLOF010000351.1:0-5413 GCA_964560745.1 uncultured Thermoflexus sp. | reverse complement strand
GCAAAAGGCGGTGCACGCCCTGCAAAAAGCGGTGCGGGTTGAAGGCATTATCGAGTATACCGACGAAGAAGGTGAGTTGGTTGCGGGTATTGCCCATACCAAAGTGAAACGTTGGCGCACCAATGGGCATTTTGATGAGGGGTTTAAGCTCTATAAAGAGTTTGCCGAGCCATATTACACCCCCGAAAACCCAGCCGAACCGCGTGACCTGCTTGAATTTTCTAGCGATCGCGCCCCGATTTCAATTGATGAAGTTGAGCCGATGAGCGCAATTTTGCGGCGTTTTTCATCAGCCGCCATGTCGTTGGGGTCGTTATCGCCCGAAGCCCACGAGACATTAGCCATTGCCATGACCCGCCTTGGCGGCATGAGCAACAGTGGCGAAGGCGGCGAGGAGACCCGTCGCTTTGAAACCGAAGGCAATAGCGGCATCAAACAAGTGGCAAGCGGGCGCTTTGGCGTTACACCGGCCTATCTGATGAGCGCCAGCGAGTTGCAAATTAAAATGGCCCAAGGCAGCAAACCCGGCGAAGGTGGGCAAATTCCCGGTCACAAAGTCACCGATTTAATCGCCAAAGTGCGGCATACGGTGGCTGGTGTAGCACTTATTTCGCCACCGCCCCACCACGATATTTATTCGATTGAAGATTTGTCGCAACTCATCTATGATTTAAAACAAATTAACCCACAAGCCAAGGTCAGCGTAAAGTTAGTAGCGCAGGCTGGGGTTGGCACGATTGCAGCCGGGGTTGCCAAGGCCTTGGCCGATATTGTGCTGATTAGCGGGCATAGCGGCGGCACAGGCGCATCACCTCTTAGCTCGATCAAAAATGCCGGTATGCCTTGGGAGATCGGTTTGGCCGAGGCCCAACAAACCTTGCTAGCCAATAATTTGCGGGGGCGGGTAAAAGTGCGGGCCGATGGTGGTTTGCGCACAGGGCGCGATGTGATGGTGGCGGCCTTGTTGGGGGCCGATGAGGTCTCATTCGGCACTGCCCCACTCATCGCCGAAGGCTGTATTATGGCGCGGGTTTGCCACCTTAACACCTGCCCGGTTGGTGTTGCCACCCAAAAACCCGAATTGCGGGCCAAATTTGGCGGCAAACCCGAACATGTGATGGCCTATTTATTGTATGTGGCGCAAGATGTTCGTGAATGGTTGGCGAAATTGGGGTATCGTAGCCTTGATGAAGTGGTGGGGCGCAGCGATTTGTTGCGTCAACGGGTGCTGAATGGGGCTGAGATGGGCGATGTGTCGTCGGTCACACTAGTACCCAAAGCCGCTTCGCGTTCACTGCTGTCTATGGCATCGGTCATTGCCTCGCCTTATCACGATGGGCGGGCGCTGCACTATGACGGCAGCCCCAGCCCAACAATGGTAAATACCATCAACACCCAAATTGTGGCCGATGCTTTGACGGCGATTGAAGAAGGTTGGACACTGCGCTTGCATTACTCTATTCGCAACCAAGATCGCAGTATTGGAGCGGCTTTGGCTGGGGCCATCACCCAACGCTATGGCGACAAAGGCTTGCCAGCCGGAACCATCGAGATGGATTTTCGTGGTTACGCTGGGCAAAGTTTTGGCGCATTTACCACCAATGGGATGCGTATGCATTTGATTGGTGCAGCCAACGATTATGTTGGCAAAGGGATGCGTGGTGGCGAAATTTCGTTGCGCCCCTTCCCCGAAGTGACCTATGACTGGAATAGCAACCACATTATGGGCAACACGGCGCTGTATGGCGCAACTGGTGGGGCTTTGTTTGTGGCTGGGCAAGCTGGTGAGCGGTTTGGCGTGCGTAACTCGGGTGGTTGTGGCGTGGTTGAGGGCGTGGGCGATAATGCGCTCGAATACATGACCGGTGGTGTGATCGTGGTGCTGGGCAAGACCGGGCGCAACCTTGGCGCGGGTATGACCGGTGGTATGGCCTTTGTTTACGACCCTGAAGGCACGGTGTTAAATCACGTCAACCTCGAATTGGTAGATGTCGATCGTTTGACCAACCCCGGCATGTTGCGGCTGGTGCATCGGCTATTGCGCCGCCATTATGAGCTAACCAATAGCCCTCGCGCCCGTGATGTTTTGCGCCATTGGGAACAAGAATCGCAGCACTTTCGCCGCATCTTGCCCAAAGACCGTGTCGCCGCCATCGAATCACTTAACGAATTTAGCGATTTTCAAGTAACATAAAAGCCATGAGCCATGAGCCATGAGCTTTGAGTTTTAAATTCAAGGCTCACGGCTCAAAGCTCATGGCTCATGGCTCCTAAGCTAGCCGAATATGCAGCTCTTTGATCTGCTTTTCGGCGGCGGGTGATGGCACACCGAGCATGACATCGGCGGCTTGTTGATTCTTGGGGAAAGCGATGACTTCGCGGATGTTTGGCGCACCGGCAAAGATCATGGCGAGACGATCAACCCCCGGCGCGATGCCACCATGTGGCGGCGCACCATATTCAAACGCATCAAGCATGTGCCCAAATTTCTTGTAGGCCTCTTCCATGCTCAAGCCCAAAATCTTCATTACGCGCTCTTGCACATCGCGCCGATGAATACGAATGGAGCCACCGGCCACCTCATAACCATTGCATACCAAATCATATTGCTTGCTACGGGCTGCACCCGGGTCGGCTTCTAAGTTCTCTAAATATTCATCTTTGGGCGCAGTAAACAAATGATGGTTGGCTGCCCAGTTGCCAGTTTCGTTGTCGCGCACAAACGATGGGAAATCGACCACCCACAAAAAGCCCAATTGTTCAGGGTTGCCCAATTTCAGGCGTATCCCCAATTCATGCCGCAACTCGCCCAAAGCGGTGTTCACCTTCTCGCGGTCTTCATCGGCCACCAGCAAAATCAGATCACCCGGTTTTGAGCCAGCAGCAGCAACAATAGCCGCTTTTTCAGCATCGCTCAGTTTTGTGCCTGCGCCAGTCTTGCGTACGCCATCGGCATCATGCCACATCACAACCAAGCCCTTGGCCCCGGCCTTTTTGGCAAAATCGGTTAGTTCATCGGTTTGTTTGCGAGTGTAATTGGCGCAGCCCTGCACACAAATGCCCTTGACATGCGCCACCTGAAACGGCAAAAATTCGCTACCGCGAGTGGCGGCACTCACGTCAAACAACTCCATCGCATAACGCACATCTGGCTTATCGCGCCCATAGCGCTCCATCACCTCGTGAAACGGCAAGCGCAAGAAAGGCTTAAACATGAGTGAGCGCCCATGCAACTCGGCAAAATCTTCGCAAAACTGAGTGAGCAAGCCTTCGACAATCGCCAAAATATCGTCACGGTCGATAAAACTCATCTCCATATCAAGCTGAGTAAACTCAGGCTGACGATCAGCACGTTGGTCTTCGTCGCGGAAACAACGGGCAATTTGAAAATAACGCTCGATGCCGCCCACCATCAACAATTGCTTAAGCTGTTGTGGTGATTGGGGCAAGGCATAAAACTCACCCGGATGCACACGGCTAGGAACCAAATATTCGCGTGCCCCTTCGGGGGTGCTCTTAAACAAAATGGGGGTTTCGACCTCTAAAAAGCCCCGTTGATCGAGATAATCGCGCATAAACTTGATCAAACGATGCCGAATGGTCAAGTTGCGGCTCATGCGTTCGCGGCGCAAATCGAGATATCGATATTTCAAACGCATGGCTTCGTCCACATTTTCGCCATCGTCATCGATCATAAATGGCGGGGTTTTGGCTGGGTTCAGAATATTAACCTTATTCGCCATCACTTCAATCATGCCCGATGCCATTTTTGTGTTGCTCATACCTTCTGGGCGCAGCGCCACCGTGCCTTCAATTTGCAGCACAAATTCATTGCGAATGCCTTCACTGCGCTTAAAGTCATCAGCCGAGGTATGGGTTGGGTTAATCACCACCTGTGTCAACCCAAATCGGTCGCGCAGGTCAATAAAGATCACGCCGCCGTGATCACGTCGGCGATGCACCCAGCCGGCCAATTGCACAGTTTGTCCAGCATGGGTATGGCGCAATTCGCCACAAGTGTGTGTTTTAAACATAATTTCTCTTATATGGGCTAAAAATAATACAAAAAAAGGGTCGCCCTGATCGGGGCGACCCTTAGTCTTATTTCGCAATTTGCATTTCGCTACGCGCAACTGACCAAGCGACACCCTTTTAGGCGTCGTTATTGTCATTATTATTATTGCTGCCGTAATTTTGCATTTTAATTTTTTAAATGAGCCGTGAAGGGATCGAACCTTCGGCGCGGAGCTTAAAAGGCTCCCGCTCTACCACTGAGCTAACGGCCCAACTAGCGAAGCACTTGCTTGCGGGTAATAATTCTACCAGAAATATTACCTATTTAACAAAACAATTGCCACTTTTGTCATTAATTTAAGAATCTGGCCTTTTATCAGATTTTCGGGTATGCTTGCCGGTGTGAAATCTCGTTCATCGCTGGCGCGGGCTGCGCTCATTATTTTTGGCGCTTATATTTTAAGCAATTTAACCGGTTACGCACAACGCGCCGCCATTGTGGCCCAATTTGGGGCCGATGCCTTTGCCATCTTCGCCGTAGCTAATCGTGTGCCAGAGTTGCTTTTTCAGGTTTTGGCGGGTGGGGCGCTGGCTTCGGCCTTCATCCCGATGTTTTCGGGTTATCTAGGCATCTCGCAAACGGCGTATGCCTGGCAATTGGCACGTGGCGCGGCCATTTATATTGTGCTTTTGCTCGGCTTTTTTGCGCTTCTGGGTGCGCTAGCGGCCCCTTGGCTGCTGCAAACCTTGGTAGCGCCGGGCCTAGATGCCGTCAGCATCGCCCAAACCGTGCCGCTCATGCGCGTCATGCTCATTGCCACCGTCATTTTTGGGCTTAGTGGGTTGTTAATGGGGGTGTTACAGTCGAATGGGGCCTTTCTTGCGCCAGCGCTGGCCCCAGCCTTTTATAACCTCGGCATTATCTTTGGCGCACTTGCGCTCAGTTCGTGGGGCGTTTTGGGCGCGGCGATGGGTGTAGTGATTGGCGCTGCGCTGCATTTGCTGGTGCAACTGCCAGCGTTATGGGGCGTGATAAAGGCGCAAATTCCTGATCCCCAATCCTCAACCCCTAATCCTTCATTAAGCGCCGACTTGCGCACCCTATTCCGGCTGATGCTGCCGCGCATGGCTGGGCTGGGCGCAACCCAAGTCAATTTTTTGGTCAATACCACCTTGGCATCGGGCATGGGTACAATGGCAATTGCGGCGCTTGAGATCGGGTTTCCGACCATGCGTATTCCACAAGCCGCCATCGCCCAAGCCATCGCACAAGCGCTTTTTCCCACCATCAGCGCCCAAGCCGCCAAAGGCGACAAAATTGCCTTTGCCCGCATGTTAATGCGGGCGGTCAATATTGTGGTGGCGCTTAGTTTGCCCGCTACGGTCGGCCTCCTGGCCT
>CAZLOF010000350.1:0-5415 GCA_964560745.1 uncultured Thermoflexus sp. | reverse complement strand
ATTCGGTATTACGTCAAGTAAGCCACGACCCCGAACAAGTGCGGCGACATTTGACGCTGATGCGAAAATATAAACTTTCAGTGTATCGTTAGTAACCTGACGTAAAATTTAAGAATATGTGGCGCAGACGATTAAGCTCTTTTCTTGCAATGCTTGTATTTGGCACGTTTTTACCCGCATGTTCGCTTGGTAATTATTTATTAGAGGCACAGCGTGAAGTTTTGCGTATTTTTCCTGCCGCCCCCACAGTTACAGTTACACCCGCCGAGGCTCATTTTTTGCCGCCGCCGATTGAGGTTGAAATTGAAGCAACAGCGACAGCTTTGCCAACCGTTTTTCCAACAATTACAGCATCACCGACACCACAAGCCAGCCCAACGCCAATAATAACTGGGATGGTTTCGCGCACCGCGACACTTGTTGCCACCAATACATTAACGCTGACGCAACGGGGCACAGCGACCCGCACAATTACAACGCCAACCAAACAACCCACCGCAACGGCCACAGCTATTCCCAGTGCCACACCTACCACGGCGGCAACAGTTGTTCCAACTGCTACGCCATCACCTGAACCAACCCAGCCAACCAAACAAGCCAATGTTGTGTTGCCAGATTTACCAACTTCTTTTCGTGTGCCAACCGTGCGCCATGAGGCCCAAAGCATGAACAACTGTGGCCCTGCGACGGTTGCCATGCAACTTTCAACCTTCGGGCGCAAAGAAACCCAAAATCAAATTCAGCCCTTTTTACGCCCCGACAAAGACGACCGCAATGTTAGCCCAAATGAAATGGCGGCTTATGTTCAGTCCATCGGTTTTCGCTCAAAAATGATTGTTGGCGGTACAGTTCCGCTGCTCAAAAATTTGCTGGTGAATGGGGTCTCTCCCATCGTTGAAACATGGTTTATTCCGCATGTTAATGATGAAATGGGGCATTATCGCTTGCTAATTGGTTATGAGGGGGATACCCTCATTTTCTACGATTCATACAACGGTCCCAACATACGCATTAAAGAAGCCGAATTTGATAACTTGTGGAAAGTATTTAATCGTGTTGCAGTTGTATCATGGACCCGCCAACAAGAAGAAGTTGTCAATGGCTTATTACAAAATTATCTTGACGACAATACAATGATTGCTAATGCCCTCAGCGTTGCTCATGCCGAAGTTGCGGTTAACCCACAAGATAAATTTGCTTGGTTTAATGTTGGCACGAATTTGCTAGCCATGGGTGACACAGCCGGCGCGGTGCAGGCTTATAACCGAGCGCGACGGCTCAATTTGCCTTGGCGCATGTTATGGTATCAGTTTGGCCCATATGAGGCTTATACCGCCGAAAAACAATTTGACGAAGTGATTAAATTGGCTAATGCTACATTGACCATTGTAAGTAACCTTGAAGAGAGCTACTATTGGCGTGGCCGCGCCTATAGCGGGTTGGGCAACAATGAGGCGGCGCGGCGAGATTATACGATGGCACTGCGTTTAAATGCAAATTATGCGGCTGCAAAACGGGCGCTGGAATAAACTTAAAATACCAACATCCCAATAACCGCAGCCACACTCACAATAACAATGGCAGGCAAACGCCGAAAAGCCATCAATAGCCCCAACCCCATTAACGCTAAAGCCGGCCAATTGATGCCATATTGCGCCAAAATGCGGGTAAAAATAACCACTCCAATGCCACAAATGGCTAAACTGACCCCATTTAAAAATGCGCGGGTGCTGGGAAAATGACCGATGCGGGCATAAATACGATGCACCGCCAAAACCAACAACGGCGGCAATAAAATGGCGACCAATGCTAGCCCAGCCCCCGCAAACCCTGCTGTAATATAGCCCAAACTCACCACCCACAACCCATTTGGTCCCGGGCTAACCTGCCCAACAGCAATCGACTCAGCAAAATGATGCTCGCTGGCCCAGCCACGCGAGGTTAAATCGGCATGAAGACTAGGCAATGGCGCAAACCCGCCGGTCGAGGTGAGCGTAGCCTTAAGAAATATGGCAAAATAGGTTAACCAATCCATTTATGCCGCGTCCTCTGGCTTGGGTCGATGTTGAATTTTTGTTTGCACCACAAAAATCAGCCCTGCCACAAAATATAGCCCGAAGGCCGGAAAACCAGGCCAAACAAGCAAAGCCGAACCGCAACCCACCAAAACCACCACACTCAACCCAAAACTAGCCCAGCCCGCCCGTTTGCCTGCCAACAACACCGGCTGGGCGGTGCGCCACATCGTATACATGCTCACCCCAACCAAGGCCGGAACCACACCCCGCACCGCCGATTGCACCAATGGCCGATCTTGCACCCCTAAATAGAGGGCTGTCATTAACAAAGTAATGCTAACACTGGGCAAAAGCAGGCCAAATAAAGCAATAAATACACCCAAACCGCGATAAAACCGCCACCCGATCAAAACCGTGACCGCCAAAATATTCATACCCGGCACAATTTCAACCATCGCCCGCATCTGAGTAAAGGCTTCGGGCGTAATCCAGCCATATTTCATGACAAACGTTTGGTAAATCATGTAAAACGTGGCCGCGCCACCGCCAAACGACTGGGCACCAATTTTTAACCATAACCACAACAAATACGCCCGCGATGGCGGCTGTTGGTCAGTGAGCGTTGACATAATGATATACCTCTAGTGTTTCATACGCGGCCTTGGCCCAGCTAAATTTGGCAGCCTGAATGGGGCCACGCGCACACAATTCTGTGCGCAATGATGTATCGAACAACGCTCGTGTCAATGCCTGAGTAAGCCCGAGTCTATCCTGGGGGTTAAACAACAAACCCGCCTCGCCTACTACCTCTGGCAATGATGATGTGTTGGCGCATACCACCGGAACCCCACATGCCATCGCCTCGATCGGCGGCAGGCCAAAACCTTCATAAAGCGATGGAAAAACAAAGACATCGGCCATACTCATCATCACAGGCGCGTCATCATCATCGACCCAATCGGTAAAATGTACGCGATCTTCTAAACCTAATTCACGCACTTTATCAAACACTGGCTGAAAAAGCCAACCTTTTTTACCGGCAATCACCAAATGATATTGCGCGGCAGGTGTTTGTGCATTGTTAAGCACAAGTGATTCAGGGGTTGCGTTAATGAGGGCATGATAAGCCTCGACCAACGCCACCAAGTTTTTGCGCGGCTCGATAGTGGCTAAATAAAGCACAAACTTGGGCGGCAAACAGTATTTTTGGCGCACCCGTTCATGCGCGGCTGGGTCGTGAATGGGGCGATAGCGCGGGTTTACACCTTCATAAATGACGCGAATTTTGTCAGGGTTAATGTTATATAACCGCATACAATCGCGTTTACTACATTCGCTGACGGCAATGACGGCATCAGCACGTTTTAAAAAACGCGGCATCATCGTATTCAAATACAGCAAATTCATCGGCAGATGATATTTGGGGAACAACGCAAAAATAGCATCATGAAACGTAAACACGCTTTTGGCCTGTGTCAATGGCGGCAGCAAATGTTCGGTGGCATGAAACACCCGCGACTGCGTGGGTAAATTGGCTTGCCCAAAAACAATTTCATCCATCGCCATGCCGATAAACGAGCGCAAAGCCACCGTCAACCGCCAGCGGCGGGCTGGCCACGCCACCGTTTGGCAGGGTAATTGGTTAAGCGGGGCTTGTAATGGCTCTTTTACAATATGGTCATAATGAAAAGCCAAAAACTGAACATCACGTATGGGATGCTCAGCCGCAGCCTGTAACACATGCGTGGCGATATTTTTGGTGTAAGTCGCTAACCCTGCTTTGCGATGAACCACCGGCGACAGGTCGAGCGTAATCTGCATTGATTCATTGATTCATTGATTCGTTGGCTCGTGACTTGTGAGTCATGAATCAACCAATCAACCAATCGTAATTTCCTATTTTTCAATACGCGGCAGTGTTACTTCTACTTGCCCCTGATATTTGCCTTTTTTGTCAGCGTAACTGGTTTCGCAAATGCCATCACCCGCAAAAAATAGCAATTGCGCAATGCCTTCATTGGCATACACTTTGGCTGGCAATGGCGTGGTGTTGCTAATCTCAAGTGTGAGATAGCCCTCCCAGCCCGGCTCTAAAGGCGTCACATTCACGATCAGGCCACATCTTGCATAAGTGCTTTTTCCAACACAAATGACCAACACCTCACGCGGAATTTTAAAATGTTCGACCGTGCGCGAAAGCACAAATGAATTGGGTGGAATGATACACACCTCACCAGTAAAATCGAAAAAAGATTCTGGCACAAAGTGCTTGGGGTCTACCACTGCCGAATGCACATTGGTAAAAATCTTAAATTCATTGCTAACACGAATATCGTAGCCATATGACGAAATGCCATAACTGATCACCCCGCTACGAATTGACCCTTCGACAAAGGGGTCAATCATTTTATCTTCTAATGCCTTGCGGCGGATCCAGTGGTCTGGTTTAATACCCATTTTAAAAAATTGAAAATTAAAAATGTAAAATTGCCCCTTCAATTTTACATTTTTAATTTTCAATTCCCAATTTCCGTTTTAGGGCACGCCATTAATCGCGAGGTTTCGCATTTGTTCGGCATAACGGGTAATATCACCTTTGACAATTTTGCCGTCGAATTCGGCATCGTCCTCAAATACGACCCAGCCATCTAACACAAAGGGGATTTTGCCAACTGCTGGCACCCATTCGCCGTTATATTTGCGGGCAAAATGCAAATGGGCGGCAATGGCTTGCCCACCTTCGCATGATGGGTGCCCGATGCGATCGCCTACCTGGATTTTGACCCCTTCTTTCACCCGCCCGGTGCTAGCCATGTGCATATAAAGCAAGCCCCAACCCACTCGTGCATCTTGGCTTGGGTCAAGCGATACGAGCACTTCGCCGTTATTGCTATTCACTACATAGCCCGGGCTAACCGACAACACCCATTCTGGCGCAGGTTGACAGCCAGTAATACTCGGCGGAGTAAAATCAAGCGCGCCCCACGGTGAGCCATCGGTCCAAGATTCATGTGGGCCACCAGTATAGTGCCAGCTTTGCCCATTGGCCCAAGGTAAGGCAAATATTGGCTGTTTTATGCCATCAGGAATTGGCGTTCCTTTGTCATATTGTTGCGGGTCGCCAAATAATTTCCGGTATGTTTCAATGAAGCTTTGAGCGTCATTTCCCATCACTTGGCTCCAAGCCGACTTAGGATGGGCATAAGCCAAATAGTTCTGCACACCAGCCGTGCCAGCATTTAAGTCGCTGGGAATATTGGCGTAATCTTTTTTGTTTTGCGATTCAACAAAGGTGCGGGTTCCTAAGCGTTTCCCATAATAGCCTTCGTTTAATTTGCTAGCCGAATAGGTTAATTGCCAATATAACTTGCCCAGTCGATTGGCCTCAGTGAGGCGC
>CAZLOF010000349.1:0-5417 GCA_964560745.1 uncultured Thermoflexus sp. | reverse complement strand
CGCGCCATGACGCCACGCCCCTGCCACGTCGCGCTCCCTCGGCGCCGGGGCTGCCGCCACGCACGGCGCGCCTCCCCGTGCGGAGCGGCGTAAGCCCCCGGCGAAGTACGTGATGGCGACGCCTCGTCGCGATCCCCACGATTGGGACCGCGATGGACTCACGCCGCGACGATGTCGTCCCCAGCGTCGACCTTCTCAGCGTTCGGCTGCTGGGCCTGCTTCTGGGCCCACGCCCACGGGGTGAAGTCGGCGGCCAGACGCCGCGCGCTCATGCCGCTTCCGGCGGCCAGGAGCGCGTCGCGGAGGTACGCCCAGGGGTCGATCCCGAGCTTGCGGCACGTCGCGCACAGCGACGCCACGATGCACAGCCGCTGCGCAGCCTCGTGGCTCCCGGTGAAGAGCCAGTTGTTCCGACCCACCGCGATGCGTCGGATCGCGCGCTCCACCTCCCCGTTGTCCAGCGGGATGCGACCGTCGAGCACAAACACCGTCAACGACAACCACCGTCGTTGCACGTACGCGATGGCCTTCCCCAGCGGGCTGCTCGGCGCAACCGTCGGGGCGATCTGCAGCACCCACTCGCGCAACGACTCCAGCAGCGGCCAGGTCTCCGACTGCCGACGACGAGCTCGCTCCTCGACGCTCACCCCGTCGGCCGTCGCACGGCGTTCGATCTCGTACATCTGGCCGATGAGCTTCATCGCCACCGACGCGCGCAGGTCCTTGGCCTTCATCGCGCGCTCGAAGTAGCGCCGCGCGTGCATCCAGCAATGGACCAGCACCATCGCGAAGCCGAGCTTGCGCCACAGCGATCCAAACAGATGCTCGCCGTCGCACTGAAACGGACCGCGCACTGGCAGGTCGATCTCCCGAGGCTCCTCGGAGCCCGCGGCCTCGCTCGCGCGCTCCCGCGTGTCCTCGCGGCGCTCCTCGTCGGTGCCGTCGTCCTGCGCGCGCTCGTCCGACGCGGCGACCTCGCCCTGCGCGCTCGCGACGGAGACCTCGTCGTCGGACACCGTCGCATCGTCCTTCGCGATGAGGTTGCCATCGCCGTCGACGTCGCCGCGCAGCGCGATCAACTCGCGCAGCCCCTGACCCTTCACGCGCGTGTAGACGAAGACGACGGCGCGACCGCCGACGGCCGTCCAGATGGTGCCCGCGCGAATGCCCTTGGGATGGTCGCGGTCGAGCACGTCCAGGCCCGTGCCGTCGACCTGCGGCAGCCACGCTTGCATCGCCTCGCGGCGCAGCGCGTTGTGCACCGGCAACAGCAGGTCCGCCGACTGCGACCACCAGCCAGAGAGCGTGGTGATGGGCACCGTGAGCCCTTCGCGCTCGAGCCGACGCTGCTGACGCTCAATGGGCAGGTGGTCTTCGCCCTTGTCGACCAGGATCTTCGCGAGCAACCCCGCGCCCGCATTGGAGCCGGCGATGACCTTGGGCGGCGCCGGCGCGATCACCACCACGTCGCGGCAGTGGCGGCAGGAGAGCTGCTCGCGCTCGGTCGTGCGCACCTCGAAGTGCCCCGGCACGTACTCGACCTGCCAGTCGTCGACGTGCCCGAAGGCACCGAGCGCGCCGCCGCACTGCGGGCACGTGCGCTCGCGCTCGGGCACTGGTGACTTCGTGCGCTTCTCAGGCAACCCCTTGGGCTTGTCGCCGCCGCGTCCGTGCGCGGCGCCTTCGGGCAAGGTCTTCTTGGGCTTCGACGACCCCGTGGCCTCATCGCTGGACGGCGGTGTCGCGCTTGCGTCGCCGTCCGACGACGGCTCCACGCCAGCCATGCGCGAGAGCAGCGCCTTGTCCTGCGGTGTGAGCTTCTCGGAGCGTCGGCCGTAGAGCATCCGCAGCGCCTCGCGGAGCCGATGCATCAGCGTGACGTTTTCGTCGCGCATGTCCGACAGGAGCTGGATCACGAGGGCGACGGCGTCGTCGCCTTGCCCCTCGGCGATCATGCGCACGAGCAACGCGCGCACCGCGTCGAGGTCGCTGCGGTCGGGGGCGGGCACAGGCGTGGCGGCGCTGTCGGTCACGGCGAGAACACCTTGTGTGTCCGTCGCGCGTGAGGCGCAAGAGCTCCGGTGCGTCAGCCGGGCGCTGGTGCCGCGGTGGGCGGTTGCCATCGAGGGCGTCGGGTGGCGCCGCGAAGGTCGATGCCTTCGAGCAGCAGCACCAGGTCGGCGGCTTCGAGGGTCAGGTGCGCGACGCCGTCGGTGACCTCCCAGGGCATGTGGAAGCGTCCACGCTCCAGGCGCTTGGAGTAGAGCACGAAGCCGTTGTGGTCATAGAACAGGATGCGCGCGTAGCGCCCCCGCCCCGCGAGGAAGATGAACAGGTGTCCGCTGAGCGGGTCGAGGGCGAGGCGTGACTGCACCATGCCGGCGAGCGCGTCGATGCCCATGCGACCGTCGACCATCTCGGCGCACAAGAACAAACGCACCGAGGGCGGCAGCGAGATCACGACCGCCCCCGCAACGCGCGGACGAAGCGCACGACGTTGTCGTCGAGGCGGTGGTGCGGAACGCGGAGTGTGATGTCGTCACCGAGCACGAGCTCGTAGCCATCGCGCGCTGCGGTGTCGGACGGTGGTTGCGTGAGCGCGTCGACCCGCGGCGCTGCGTCGAGGAGCACGGGCACGAAGCGCGGAGCGGTCGTGGCCGTGGCGGGCTGTGCGAGCGCGCGATCGCGGACTGCGAGCTTGGACTTCCACCAGCTCAGGCGCTGCACCGCGATGCCCTTGGAACGGGCGAAGTCACACATCGTCATGCCGCTGCGCGAGCACTCCTGGAGCAGGGCGCGCGCGGCGGGCTCCGTGAGTCGGCCGAAGGAGCGCGTGGGTGAACGCGCCGATCTGAGATGCGATGCCATCGACAACCTCCGACCGAACCGTGGAGCTGACGATGAGCGCTCGCCATCACGTACTTCGCCGGGGGCTTACGGAGCGGCGTGGTCGTCGACGCGCGACGGGCGTCAGGTATTCACGACGCGAGGCCGCATGCTCCGCGCGGACCGCCGCGACAACAGCAATGTGGCCTCGGGCTACTACGGTCACGGCTGGGCAGGCGGGGCGGCGTACCTCTCACAACTGGAGGGGTGGTATCGCACCCCCGCGGGCGCAGCGAACGAACGACTGTACCTTGCGCGCGACCTGCTGGACCGCGCGCTCGATGCCGCACTGGCAGAGCGACGCGGCGCCATGAGCGCGGCGGAACGCACCGCGGCGCAGCAGCGCGTGGACCGCGTGCAGTTCTACCGTCGCACCTTCGGGCTGATGTACCTCATCGCCGAGTGGTATCGTCCCATCCACCTTGCCGTCGAGCGGATTCGTGCGAACAACCCATCCGACGCACTGACGCCGATGCAGTATCCGGCGCACGTCGACGGGACGTTCGTGACCTTCGCGAAGGCGCATCCCGACGACCCCTTCCCGACGGACATCACCAGAGGTACGGCGGCCGTGGAACACACAGGCATTCGGGGCACGGGAGAATCAGGCACGGTTGCGGCGGCAAGTGATCAAATCCTGGCGCAGGTGCTGCTGCGTCTGGACGGAACGAGCCAACAGTGGACCGTGCGCGGTCTTCGCAACCAGGTGCACCGGTATCTGGCGAGTCACGACCTGACGACCGCGAACATGCCGACGTTGGGTTCATGGCTGAGTCGCCTTCCCGCCGACGTGGACCATCAACTCGGCATGTGCAGCGGAAGCGCTTCCGTTGTCACAAGCGCGGACGACGCGCGCGACCCAGGCGTTGTTGTGCCCACTATTCCCTATGGTGATCGTTCGTCTGTAGGAATATACCTGCCGCGACTGATGACGTACCTGAACTGGTGGTTGTCTTGTGTGTATACGACGGAAGGAGGTGTGACCGCGCCCCGACGCGCGGCGGGTCGTGATGACCGAGTGGCCGCAGGTGACAACACCGAATCGTTCGGCTGGGTCTTCTCGGAATTGAAGTACATGTGTGCCTTTGTACTGCTACATGGCAACGTCGGACTGAATGCGCTTGCCTTTGCCTCTGCAAAGAATTTGATTCTTAGAGGTTGACCCATGAAAAGTCTCGACTACACATTCACTACTTCGCTTTTCGTCTTATGCGTCCGCTGCAGTCCTCCTGTTAGTTATCCCAGCGACGCCGCTCGTTCGCACGAAGACAACGGAACGGTTAATGAATCTGACATAGTCGCGATAGACGGTGGTATCCCAAGGGACGTCTGGAATTTCGACAGTGCAGATGTGGAGTATCTCCTGGACGTACCTCGTAGCGATAGTTCGCGAGAGCCAATCTACGCAGAACAAGATATTCAAGCGCGCTTGGTTTTCACTCCCAATGGAGTCGTCCCTCCGGTGCTAGTGACCGCCAGCGACGGAACCCTGTGGGGTTGGGGAGCCAATCAAGGTGGATACTTCCAGCCGTTTGAAGAAAACGTTCCCGCTGTTCCAATCACAGCAACAAATGTTCGTCTGCGTCCACAACGGATCGATGGCATAGCGCAGGTTCGCGAGGTATCATATTCATTTGATGTTGGCTTGTGCGCACTCGCAGGCATCCTCCCAGAAGGTAGGATTTATTGTTGGGGCATGACAGCCTACACGGGCACTGGGATTGACCATCACGAGGTATGGAATCAGTGGCGATACCCACGGCCGATGGGTGGTATTTCGGATGTGACTACACTCGCATATTCAGGAGAATGTGTTCGCGGTGGGTCAAGCTACTGGTCTTTCGGGCTCAACGACGCGGAGTGGCACGAATACAACGTGTCCTCGAAAACATCACCTGCTCGGCGATTTGTCAGTGCGGCAACGGGCATTCTGCAATTCGAAGGAGGAGTCGTCGCCGACGGTTTTACTGCCAACTATGCATCATCAGAATTCCAACCGCAGAACGGCATCGTGATGATTGCGGGCGACATCGGCTACGCGTGCGTATTGCTTAGCGCCGGTGGCGTTCGATGCATGGGGCACAATCAGGCCGGGCAGACCGGCAACGGCTTCGATGGTAGCGAGCAGGTGTGTGGTACGCGCCCTCTCGTGGACGGAGGCACCGCACCCACACCTGCTGAGCCTTGCGTCAGTCTTCTTACTGACGTGCCTGGACTCACCGACGTCGTAAAAATCTCACTGAGCACGGACAGATCGTGTGCGCTAAAGCGAGATGGTACGGTATGGTGTTGGGGCTGGGATCCACCCATGCGTAACGGTTTGAGCGGTTTGGGCTACGGCGGTGTGCCGAATGAATTCTGTGTTCCACCCGGGGCACCTGACGCCGCGGTGCCATGCCGAAAGCGACCTACGCAAGTCGTGGGTCTGTATGACGCAGTTGATGTGTCATTGGGGCCTGGGCCCACCTGCGCCGTACGGCGCAACGGTTCGGTCGTCTGTTGGGGCAACAACGACGGCGGCCAGCTCGGCG
>CAZLOF010000348.1:0-5423 GCA_964560745.1 uncultured Thermoflexus sp. | reverse complement strand
CAATCATTACGGCATCTGTTGCTTCAATAATGCTTTCCATATTGGCAACAGCTTCCGGTTTTTCTATTTTCGCTACTACTTTCAGCGGCGAATTTTTTCGCGCAATCATTTGCTTCAATTCAATAATATCGTTAGCTGTGCGCACAAACGAAAGCGCTATCCAGTTTACCGGTTGCGTAACAATAAACTCAAAATCACGCAAATCTTTTTCCGTTAAACTAGGTATGGATATTTTTGTATTCGGTAAATTAAATCCTTTTTTAGAAGAAAGAATTCCACCGGAAATGATCTTGCCAACGATGTTGCCTCGGATTAAATAATGCCACGTATCTATTTGTTAAAGAATCCAGCGCTTCAATGATATTATATTTATTTCGGTTGCAGATTAAATACGCAAAGGCAAGATTATCAGGGTGATCAGACCCACCGCGGCTTTTGGGTTGAATATGGTCAATTGAGAAGGGTCCCACTAACTTTGCCGCATTTCTACAATACTCGCAATACCCATTTGCCCGTTCTGCCACATATTGTCGCACTGCGCGAGAAATATAACCATCAGACATAAAATGGTTTTTCTAGCCCCAGATCTTTCATTACCGTTGACATTGAGCATTGGCGTAAATCAGCTAATTGAGCAATTGCCTCAGCCCGTTTAACTGCAATCCGTTCATTCAACTGAGCCAATTCCTTCAATTCAAATTGTTCATTTGGCATTAAGTTATCAGTTTCCTGTTTTTCAATTAATTCATAATAACGTGCTTGATCCGTTGCTGACATACCTTGATTAATTTGCAATAATAAATTTGATTCGGTTTGGGTTAACACCGACGATTTGCGTTCAGCCCTGATTAACACCACTTTTTGAGCAAACCACTCTAATTCAGGCAAGTTCATAGACTTAACCACATCAATCAGTTGGTGAGGAGATAAAGTTCCTATCATTTTAAAGTTTTTAGACCAGCCAACCCTCACGACGTAAATCACGCAACATAATTTGTTCGATGGGTGTGGATGCATCAATAAGCGCATAGCGCCCGCCACGTTTGCGGCAAAAACTATTTAGCTCGCTTGACCACCCTTGCATCCGCTCGCGATAGCGGGCAAGAGTGGCTTGATCAAGGCTGACATCTTGCGCCGATTGGGTTTCAATATCTTTCAGCCGCAAGTCACCAGCAATGATGGGATCAATTTCAGCCGCCCCAAGCGTGTGCAACACATTAAGGTCAAG
This sequence comes from uncultured Thermoflexus sp., assembly GCA_964560745.1. Taxonomy (GTDB): domain Bacteria; phylum Chloroflexota; class Anaerolineae; order J036; family Brachytrichaceae; genus AQU-03. The sequence goes on along the minus strand of CAZLOF010000348.1, from coordinate 4,195 downwards.
TTTGCCACCAATGGCATTTAAGCCTTCTTCACAGCCGCTTTCGTCTAATAAATCTGAAAGCACAATTGCCATGCCCCCGCGTGAGGTGAGGGCATAATTGCGCAACCATTGGTTGAGATTGGCCTGACCGCCTTTGCCACCCTGCCACTGTTGCTCAATGAATGAGATCAATTGTGAGGTTGCGGCCTCGCCACGTTTGGGGCCAAAACGGGCGCGCGTGCTGGTTTCAACAATCAATCGATCGCCGGATGACAACACCACATGACCCATCGCAATGGCTAATTGGGCCACCCGTTGCCATTTTGGCGGCAGCCGCCCAGCTTGGGTCGGGCGCGGGTCTAAATCATCGGCTTCTTCATCCCATTTCATCGAAGCGCTGGTGTCAAGCAACATATGCACGGTCAGGTCTTCTTCTTCTTCATACAATTTAATATAAGGGCGTTCTAACCGCGCATATACATTCCAGTCAACCCGACGCGGGTCATCGCCCGGCACATAATCACGATAATCGGCAAACTCGACCGAGCGCCCGCGCCGTGTGCTACGTCGCTCGCCGGTATAAGTGCCCGGGCGGCGTTTGACCGACCACAACCGCAAGCCCGACAATGATTTGAGGAAGGATTCAGAAAGCATCTATTCCATATTCTACAGTAGTCAGTAGTCAGATTAGTTTATTGGTTGAAGATGAGTATGCGATTTACTGTTAATATTGGGGATAAATTATCAACCACTCACCACTGGCTATACTGAGAAAGACTCAAAAATGTGGTTTTCGCCAATTTCACTACCTCTCCTCAAGCTACGCTTGAGGAGAGGTAGTGAAATTGGCATTTCCTCAAATTTTTACCCTTGCTGGGTATGCTTACTACTAATAATAAACTATGGGAACAGATACGACCACCCTCGAAGGCTTTATTTCGGTGCAGGCAGCGCTAAAAGCTCGCAGCCGACCAGTGTATAAAATTTTTGTCGAGCAAACCCGCCGTGATTATGACATCGGCAAACTTGAAAAACTGGCGCGGTTCGCCAATGTGCCCATGCTGCGCATCCGCGAAAGCGAGCTTGAGCGCATGACCGATGGCAATACACATGGCGGCGTGGTCGCTACGGTGGGGGATCGGGTCTATACCCCACTCGCCGATTTATGCACCGCGCCCAACCCATTTGTCGTCATGCTCGAAGGGGTTGAAGACCCATTTAACTTTGGTCAAGCCGTGCGGGCTTTATATGCGGCGGGGGTAGCCGGGATTGTGGTGCGCCCACGCAATTGGATGAGCGCGGCGACGACAGTAGCGCGGTCAAGTGCAGGCGCGTCCGAACTCATCCCCACCGCCATTGCCGATGATGCCATGACGGCAGCCTATGCCCTGAGTGACCTCGGGTTGCAGGTGGCGGTGATGGCCGAAGAGCCAGATGCCATCGACCTGCCCAAGGCCGATTTGCGTGGGCCATTGTTTGTGGTGGTAGGCGGTGAAAAACGTGGGGTGGCCCGAAAGCTAATCGAACACGCCGATCTGCTGCTGCAAATTCCGTATGCGCGTCATTTTAGCCATTCGCTCGGCACCACCGCCGCCGCCGCCATTTTGGGTTATGAGGTGATGCGACAACGGGTGTAGGTAACAGTCGCTGATAATCATCCCTGATTCATGCCCACCCACACCGTTAGTTACCGAGAAGCCCTGCGCGTATGGTTGCGGGTAGCAGCGCTAAGTTTTGGCGGCCCCACTGCCCAAATTGCCGTCATGCACAAAATCATTGTCGAAGAAAAGCGTTGGGTAGATGAAGAACGCTTTTTACATGCGCTCAACTATTGCATGTTGTTGCCCGGCCCCGAGGCGCAACAACTCGCCACCTATCTTGGTTGGATGTTGCACAAAACACGAGGCGGGCTAACGGCGGGCGGCTTGTTTGTATTGCCCGGTTTTATCAGCGTTTTGTTGCTCAGTGTGCTTTATGCCGGTTTTCAACAAATTACGCTTGTGCAGGGCTTGTTTTTCGGCCTCAAGGCCGCTGTCATTGCGTTAGTGATCGAGGCGGTGCTACGCATTGCCCGTCGTATACTCAAAAACGAAGTCATGATCGGCATCGCGGGGCTTTCGTTTGTCGCCATTTTTTTCTTTAATTTGCCCTTTCCCGTCATCATTTTGGCAGCGGGATTAATGGGTTTTGTGGGTGGCAAACTTGGCTGGCACAAATTTGAGGTGGTGCATGGGCAAAACGCCAAAACACACCCCATTCACAGCGCCACCACCGCGCTGCCGCCCCATGTTAGCCAACGCCCACCTCTCGCTCACACCTTGCTTGTTTTTGTAATTGGCCTATTGTTATGGATTGTGCCGGTGTTGATCATTGTGACAATCACGGGTAATGCCACCCTCGGCGACATTGGCTGGTTTTTTGGCAAAGCTGCCGTGTTGACTTTTGGCGGGGCCTATTCAATTTTGGCCTATGTCGCCCAACAAGCAGTCGAGGTCTTTGGCTGGCTGCGCCCGGGCGAAATGCTCGATGGCCTCGGCATGGCCGAAACCACCCCCGGCCCGCTCATTATGGTGGTGCAATTTGTTGGCTTCATGGCGGCCTACCGCAACCCCGGTCACTTGTCGCCCATGTTAGCGGCTAGTTTGGGGGCCATCATCACCACTTGGGTCACATTTGTGCCATCGTTTTTGTGGGTTTTTATGGGTGCGCCTTATGTCGAGCAATTACGCGGGGTAAAATCATTGAGCACAGCCTTGTCAGGCATAACCGCTGCCGTCGTGGGAGTAGTGCTCAATTTGGCGGTGTGGTTTGCCCTGCATACTTGGTTTGGCGTGGTGAATGAGCTGCATTTTGGCGCATTACGCCTGCTCAGCCCAGTTTGGGCCAGCCTCAATTGGCCGGCTCTTGCTATTTCTGCTGTCGCCTTTTTATTGCTCTTTCGCCTTCGGCGCGGCATATTGCTCACCTTAGCTGTGTGCGCCTTGCTTGGGGTATTGGTAAATATTTGATAAATGGTAAATTAAGCCGTGCGTTTTAAAACCAGCATGGTTTGATCATCGAATGCTGGCTCGGTCCCAACAAATTGATTCACCGCATTCAAAATCTCATCGGCAATCGCCTGTGCCGACAAATGTCTCGATTGGCGCATAATGGTTTGCAAGCGCTCTAAGCCAAAATCACTTTGATCGGCTTTAATCGCCTCGGTAATGCCATCGGTATATAACAACAACACCTCGTTAGGCTGCAAGGTTAACGAGGTACTGCCAATAAAAGCTTCATCGACCACACCCAAGGCAATACCGGGCGACTTAATTTGGCGCACCGCGCCGTCTTTGGTCATTAACAAGGCTGGGTTATGCCCAGCATTCCCTAACTCAATTTTGCCAGTATACGGGTCCCAAATGGCATACAACATCGTCACAAAAATATCGGCCTGCGAGTCAGCCAAAATCAACTCATTCACGCGCATTAAGGTATCGGCGGGCGAGCGATTGGTAAAAGCGACGGCACGTAACAAAGTGCGGGCCAAGGCCATAAACAAGGCCGCTGGCACCCCTTTACCAGCAACATCGGCAATGGCTAACCCGTAATTATTTTCCAAATCACGCCGCAGTTCAAAAATATCATAAAAATCGCCCCCTACATGCCGCGCCGCCCGCCATGCCGCGCCAATATCCCAGCCCGGCTGTTGAGGCAAGTGTTTGGGCAAAAAGCTAATTTGAATATTTCGCGCCAGTTCAACTTCTTGTTGTAAGCGTTGCGCCACTTGCTCGGCTTCATACAAACGCGCATCTTCAATCGCCACCGATACTTGGCGTGCTAACATCTCTAAATACCGCTGATCATCGCGGGTAAAGGCGGCAAATTGATCAGACTCTAAATCGATCACCCCAATCGTTTGATTCTCGATAAATAACGGCACGGCTACTTCGCTACGGGTGTTTGGGAGTGCGCTGGTTGGCACATATCGGTTATCTTGGGTAATATCATCAACAACCAACATGGCCCCAGTGTCATAAACCGACCCAATAATCCCTTCGCCGCGCTGTAAACGAATGCCAACAATATCTTGATTGGTTGCTGCGCGAATAACGATGGCATCGCCATTTTCATTGGGCAAACACAATGCGACTGCATAATAGCCAAACGTCTTTTGAATGGCATGTACCAATTGTGGCAGCAACACGTCTAATTTCAGCAGGGCTTGGGTTTGACG
>CAZLOF010000347.1:0-5441 GCA_964560745.1 uncultured Thermoflexus sp. | reverse complement strand
TGTCCTACGACATCATCTTTGAGTTCGATACTGCCAAGGACATCATCGACGTCTCTGACTATGGTCTGGGTACGTTTGCGGCGGTGCAGGCCAAGGGTGTCGATGTCGGGGCCGACAGCTTCTACGCGCTCGGCGATGGCCTCGACTATGTCTACCTTGTCGGTGTGAACGTGAATGAGGTAACGGCAGCAAATTTCATCGTCTAGAGTTCGATGAATGCAGGCGTGGCGCGGCGCGCCACGCCTTTGTCTGTCCTCCGTTAGAGAGAAGTCCTGCTGCATCAGGACAGCGGCAATAGACAAAAGCTCTGTTACTCGGGGAGCAACCAAGCGATATCTGGCAACCCTCCAAGTGATAGAAGCTGTTTGGAACCGTTTCTCATTAGCATTTCCGTTTCTTGAGAGATGGGATGCCAGCAAGGGGCTCAGGATGAGCTGGTGGACGGTTTGCCTATGAGTAAACAGGTCCTCCGCCACTAGATGGCATGATGTCATCTGCTGATGCGATAAACCATGGAACTGGGGGTTAAGGATCAACCAGTTCGGGATTGCATCCACTGCAATTTGTTGAAGTCACAAAGCCTCTCTACTTCTAGTAGGGTGCCTGGCGATCGTCTCCTCGGCCGGCCGAAATGCTTCTCCGTCGATAATGCTTGGCTTGTCCGTCCTCCCGTATGTGGTCCAGTCGCAACACGACCTGGCCATCCATCGATCGATGCTCCTTGGCGTTAGTGTGAGTCGCTCGTCACCGCGCAATTGGAGATGGGCGACGATTTCTTCGCTTTTGGTATTTCTAGCTAGCCTTCGCGTGGAACTGCCGGCTAGTGGTTTGTGATATAGCATAAAGAAACGCGCCCGCCGGAGATCCAGGGTTTCCGATGGGCAAGAGATGCTGTGTTCGCTCTCGCTCAAGCGACCGGCGGAAGTGCTGTGTGTGGAGTGAGGTGCGTCTAATGAAGTCGCCGGTGTTGGCTGCCACGGAACGAACTATCATGGATCTTTATCCCAATCATCTCGCAGAGTGGGCCCGCTCGGACGTCGAGAACGCGATACGTGAGCGTGTGCGCACGATATACTTGGGGAACGGCGTTATGCTCGCGCGTGTCCTTGGCCGGCATAAGATGTTCCTCCGCAGCAGCGATCGTGGCTTTGGTTGCCATCTCATGATGGACGGGTTCTGGGAGATCTGGTTGACCCAGTTCTTCGCTCGCTATCTGAAGCCGGGCATGAACGTTATCGATGTGGGTGCAAATTTTGGATATTACACCCTGCTTTTCGCGGACGCCGTTGGCCCATCGGGATCGGTGATTGCCGTGGAGCCGAACCCGGATACGCTGACCCTGTTGCGCGAGACCGTAGCCCTCAATGGTATCCAATCGAGGACTCAGATTTTACCACACGCTCTTGGGGCCCGGCGCGGACGAGCTTGGCTGTTCGCGCCAGAGGGAGAGCCGAAGAATGCGCAGCTGGTTGCCCACGCCGAAATACCCGGGGGACGCACCGTCGAGGTGGAGACACTGACCGTTGACGACATGACCCGCGGCGGCCCCAAGATAGATCTCGTGAAGATCGATGCCGAAGGCGCTGAGATGGACATCGTCGCCGGCATGGGGCAGCTCATCGCCCGTGACAGACCTGCTATTGCCCTTGAGTTCAATGCTGCCCGTTATGCTGCGCCGGCTGATTTTCTCAATCTACTTCTGGCCAGCTACGGCGATGCTCAGGAAATGAACCTAGACGGCGATTTGGTTCCCTTGGATTTTGCATCTGTAACGGATCGAAACAATACTACGGATCGCTTGTTGATGTTCGGGCTCGCCTAGCCGAAGTCGAGGGCGATACCTTAATGGAGGCAATGCGAAGCGATTACCTGGAGGCAATGCTTAGGCGACCGGTCTTAAGTGCAGGACGTCGTTCGCCTGATAGAATCAAGACGTGTCACTTGTGCCTATCAGCCTTTGCGTACAACCAAGCCGAATGACGTCGTTACGTACTGTGCTAACTCCAGTTTGAGGTGAGGCAGCGCGTAAGGAGGCAAGTCTATATGCTGATCCACCGTCTTTCCGCCGGGGTGGAAGTTGAGCGGAAAGACATGATGCCCGGCTGCTGTCAGTCTCGATGCCACGGCCTCGAAATCTCGCTTCCGATACAAAGAGAGCGACGAACTTTCGAGCGTTGCATCATTGGACGTCAGGTTGAATTCGGTCGTATGCACCGCGTACCCACCCGATCGCAATGTCCGAAGGCTGTCTTCGATGAAGCGCAGGCCATTATCCAGAGATCCGAGATGCTCAAGTGCACAAGATGACCAGCAGAAATCATAGCCAAGGAGCTCGTCGGGAATGGCGTTCATGTCGGCGAAGCGGAATTCCACCCGCTGTTCCAGCTGTTCGAACGGGATGATGTTCGGGCGATCCAAAGCCCTGAGTCCGGTCGCATGCTGCCCACTGGTTCCCCAGCCCTGGATTGTCTCGACGTCCATTGGCGCGTCGGTAGCCGTAATCTTCATGCCCCGCCGGGCGAAGACCGCTGGCAAAGGCTCCTGACCAACACCGAATCCAAGACCTCGATTCCCAGCGATCAACATCCCCTGCGAGTCGAGAGCGGCAAGAATGAAACAAAACTCCCAGAGCTTGCGGTGCGCGGCCGGTGCAATGTCCATCACTGCGCACCAAGTGCAGAAGGCTTCCTCCTCGATCTGGGAGCTTGTGCAGATTTGGGAGACGGGTTCGGTCAAAAGAGGGGGCGAAAAACGCCACGGTACGCACGGATCGTCGGGCGGAGCCATCATGAAAAGTGGTGCACGATACGCTTCCGGGCCACGCAGAGATTTTAGATAGGCTGCAAACTCTCGCGTCTCGGTAAAGGCAGCGCGCAAAGAAGAAATTGACTCATGCTGTCGGTGAAAGGCGATCTCCTGCGCATCGGCAGGCTCTCGTCCGATGAAGAGTCGGAAGGCCCACCGCACGGCTTCCTCGCTGATCGAGCCACCATTTTCTTGCATCATGATATTCATACCATCATTCAACCACCAGACGCTGGTCCAGCCGCGCCGCCAAGAAGCCGAAAGAGAACATCAAGGCACCTTTGGTGGCACCAGTGTAACCGCGTGGCGAATGGCGCGTCCAATTGTTGTCGCTCAACTGGCAAGTATTTGATGTAGTTGCGTCACTCGAGATGATGAGCTTGTCCCATACCGAAGTCCGGGAGCTATTCCCGCAGGATCAACGAGCCTGGGGACGATGTTCATGGCCAATTGCGCAAATCTGATGGGGCTTTGGGGGGCTCGGGTTCCTGATCTGGTACACTTCCTGTGTAACCGGTGGGATACGCGCGTCATATGGTCATTGCTACGCCGAAGCGATCGATACTTATTGATGGCCATAATCTAGGGCTAGAAAAAGGCACAGGTATCGCAACCTATGCAAGAAACCTGAGCTATGCCTTGCGAGACATGGGGCGTGGTGTAGATGTTCTCTATGGAACCAAGGCGAGCGCGGGATACAACTCTCTTCTGAAGGAAATCGCATTCTTCGATCCGTTGGTGGGTGAGCTTCCTCTGTGGATCAGATGGCTTCTGCGAGCCGAGCGTGCGATTCGTTCGCCGATGGGAATGCGTGCCATTGAAGTTCCGATTGAGGGACGCGTCATTGCCGATCAGTACAAAAGCCGGCTTCCATACTTCGATCGCATTGTGAATGCTCCCGACGTTTTCGATGCCGCGTATGACAGTTTCTTCCTCTGGAACGCGAGGCTGCGAATCTCTATTCCGCGACCACCATCTATCGCACATTGGACGTTTCCAATTCCGATGTTCGTTCCCGGCGCAAAGAACATCTATACACTTCACGATCTGGTGCCGTTGCGACTGCCCTACACGACTCTCGACAATAAGCGGCGCTATTATCGGTTGATTTCCCTGCTTCTGCGGAAGGCAGATCACATAGTCACGGTTTCTGAGACATCGAAACGCGATATCTGCAATCTCTTTGGATTTCCGGAAGAAAGAATCACGAATACTTATCAAAGTGTCCATATACCTGACCGCTATCGAAGGAAGTCGGAAGTGGACGTCCGTAACGAAGTGGAAGGGACATTCCGTCTAAAATTCAAAGAGTATTTTCTCTTCTATGGCGCAATTGAGCCCAAGAAAAATATCGCCCGGTTGATCGAGGGGTATCTAGCTTCCAATGTCTCGACTCCGCTTGTGATTGTTGGATCCGCAGCGTGGAAGTCAGACCAAGAGCTCCGCCTCTTGAGCGAGAATAGTATTCGCTATCTCGAGCAAGTGGAGAACAATACGTTTGTCCGTGATCGAATTCGGCGTATCGAGTATGCGCCATTCCCCCTACTTGTAAGCCTGATTCGAGGCGCTAAAGCAGTACTGTTTCCGTCGCTTTCCGAGGGCTTCGGGCTTCCCGTTCTTGAGTCGATGCTGCTTGGAACCCCAGTACTGAGTTCGACGGGCGGGTCGATCCCAGAGGTCGCCGGAGACGCTGCGATATTGGTGGATCCATATGACACTCGCGCAATCGGATCCGCTATTGCTCTACTGGATTCCGATGCGCCAACTAGACTTGAGCTAGCAGACCGAGGCGCGAAGCAGGCAGTTCTTTTCTCGGAGGACCGGTTCAAGCGAAAACTGGCAGAGGTTTACGCATCTCTCGAAGCAAAAGCAGGAGATCGACAAAGAATCAATTCTTGGCCTGGTCCAGTTCACGACAGTAATCCAGGCTACATCGCTAAACAGTAAGTATAGCGGCTGTAGTCTAAGACGGTCTTGCCGGTGGTGGTGGCTCCGGTTCACGACCGCGAACGGTTCAGGCGTCCGATCATGTAACTATCTATCGGCGCAATTGCTTTCCCCTTATGCGATCCGTTTCTTCGCATAAACTCTTCAAAGTGCCTCAACTCAGGATCAGCGCGAGCGGCATACGTCACTCATGGTGCGCACGATCCGAACGGGAGAGTTCGTCAATTTCCAGGATCTTGATGTTGAGGGAGTTTATCAAGCTCGTAAGCGCGTCGAGTCTTCCTACGATCTCCTTGCCGGGGAGGTCTCGAAGTAGTGCGTCGTGCCTGACGACAATACACTCCATTTTCTGCAATTCGAGCGCTCTCGCATTCAGCACATCTACCGACGCAGCAAGCGCATCGAGGCGGCCAACGATTTCTTTTCCTCGAGAACTCTTCAGCAAGGCTTCATGTTCTCCGACTATGGAGGTCAATTCCTCGGCTTCAAGAGCTTTGGCGTTCAGCGCGGCGATCGATGCTGCCATATCCTCGATGTCCCCCGCAATTTTCTCGCGCCAGATAGTCGAATCGCCATCTGGCTTGCTTGGAGATGCTTCGAGCACTGTGGAAATGGCCGGCGAGTCGTATTGAGTGTCGAGATTTCGGCATTCCTCGATTGCCGGCATGCAATCAGGAGAAATGCCAAGG
>CAZLOF010000346.1:412-5446 GCA_964560745.1 uncultured Thermoflexus sp. | reverse complement strand
AAAGATGAAAAAAACGGTATTATCAATTGACCTTGGGGCCGAATCGGGCCGCGTCATGGCGGTGCATTTTGATGGGCAACAATTGCAGCATGAAGAAATTCATCGCTTTGCAAATGTGCCAGTGACGGCGCACAACACGCGCCATTGGGATGTCTTACGGTTATGGCACGACATTCAAGATGGCATTGCCAAAGCCCGCACAAATTACCCCATTGCCTCAATCGGCATTGCCACATGGGGTGTCGATTTTGGGCTGCTCGACAAGCGTGGCAATTTGTTGGGCAACCCGGTACATTACCGAGATCATCGCGCCGATGGCATGATGGATGAAGTATTTAGCCACCTACCGCGCCGCGAGGTCTATATGCGCACGGGGATTCAATGTGTGCAAATTAATTCGCTCTATCATTTGGCGGCCCTCGCCAAGGCCAACGACACCGCCCTCTACGCCGCCCAGCGCCTGCTCACCATCCCCGATCTACTCTATTTTTGGCTAACGGGTGTTCAAATCAACGAATATACCAACGCAACCACAACCCAATGCCTCAACACCCAAACCCGCGCATGGGATCTTGACTTGATCGACAAACTCAATATTCCAACCCATATTTTTGGTGAATTGGTGCAACCCGGCCCAAGTTTGGGCTACTATGACGGCATTCCCGTTGTAATTGCGCCACAACATGATACCGCTAGCGCTGTTGTAGGTGTGCCCGGAGGAAATGGCAAATGGGAGAGTGAAAGTAAAATTCAAAATTCGCCAAACTTTGCGTATTTGTCATCTGGCACATGGTCATTATTGGGGTTAGAGCTGCCAGCCCCAATCGTGAATGAAGCCAGCTATGCCGCCAACATCACCAACGAAGGCGGTTACGCTGGCACAACCCGTTTTTTAAAAAATATCATGGGGTTGTGGCTATTGCAAGAGGCACGGCGGGCGTGGGCGCAGGCTGGGCAAAGCTACAGCTATGAAACATTGGTGACGATGGCGACAGCCGCCACCCCCAAGCGCAGCGTCATCGATGCCAATGATGCCTCTTTATTTGCGCCAAATAACATGCCACAAGCGATTATTGATCTGTGCCGCAACAGCCATCAGCCCGAACCGCGCAATGTAGGCGAAGTAACCCGCTGCATATTTGACAGCCTTGCCGCCAAATATGCCGAAGTATTGAGCGAACTAACCCGCATTTCTGGCAAATCGGTGGATGTGTTGCATGTGGTGGGCGGCGGTGCACAAAACAAATTGTTATGTGAGCTAACCTCACAAGCCACTGGTATGCCTGTACTCGCCGGGCCAATCGAGGCAACGGCTCTCGGCAATGCCATCACCCAGCTTATTTATTTGGGTGAATTGCGCAATATACACGAAGGGCGACAATTATTATGATAAAGCTGCTGTATTAATCAATCACTATCACTATAATCTCTAAATGCAATATCGTCGATTAGGATCATCCGGTTTGAAACTCAGCGTCATTTCATATGGCTCGTGGGTGTCGTTTAAAAACCAATTGGGCGTAGACCACGCTAGCGAGATCATGAAAGCGGCCTATGACGCTGGCGTGAATTTTTTTGACAACGCCGAAGGCTATGCCGCCGGTATGAGCGAGGAAATAATGGGCCAAGTGTTTAAGAAAATGGGCTGGGCGCGGGTCAGTTATGTGGTGAGTACCAAATTTTATTGGGGGCTGGGTCGCGGCCACAACGACAAAAACACACTTAACCGCAAATACCTCATGCAGGCCATCGATGGCTCGCTCAAACGGTTTGGGCTAGATTACGTTGATTTGGTGTTTTGCCATCGCCCCGACCCCGACACGCCAATTGAAGAAACAGTGCGGGCCATGAGCGACATGATCACCCAAGGCAAAGTGTTGTATTGGGGAACCAGCGAATGGAACGCCGATCAAATTATGGCGGCATGGCAAATTGCCGAGCGACATCATTTGCACAAACCACAAATGGAGCAGCCACAATACAACATGCTGCACCGCGACCGTGTTGAAAAAGAATATGCGCGTTTGTATAAAGAGATCGGTTTAGGCACAACCATCTGGAGTCCGTTGGGCGGTGGTTTGCTGACCGGCAAATACAACCAAGGTTTTCCGGCAGGCACACGGGTCGATTTACCCGGCTATGAATGGCTGCGCGAGCGCTTCACCAATCAGGCCTTGCTCGACAAAGTGATCAAAATGCAACGCATTGCCGATGATTTGGGGTGCAAAATGTCACAATTGGCGCTGGCATGGTGCATTAAAAACCCAAATGTCAGCACTGCCATCAACGGCGCAACCAATGTGGCGCAATTTCACGAAAACATGCTAGCGCTCGACCTATTGCCAAAATTAACCGATGAGGTCATGCAAAGCATTCATCAGGCGTTAGCGTAAAACACACACGTCGAAATAAATATGCGACCTTTGACCATGCGGACAAAGGTCATCTAATACAAATTCTTAGAAAATGAAGGGCCGATTTCACGATCTCTCCTTCAAGCGTAGCTTGAAGGCGCTTATTCCCCTCCATCTCTTTATTATTGATTTTGAAGTTTTTATCTACACCCCCCCCCAACCTGTTATCAACTTTGGGAATCCCCCAACGACTTAGTCAGCCAAATCGCTTACGTCTTCAGCCGGAATCGGGGCCGCACCATAATCTTCTGGCGTTTTGTGCAATTCAATTGCAGTAACTGTTTGCGCCACAAAATGTTGAGTGTTATTTACGCCCAATTGCTCAAACAAAAAGGCAAAACGCGCCTCTAAGACCTCGCCCACACGCACATGATCTTCTTCGGGCAAATGCCACATTTGCTTCTTGAATGGGCCACATACTTTCTTACGAGTCTTATAGATAAATTGCTCGTCGGTATCCTTCGGCTTGCGTTCATCGGCAGCATTCTTAAATAGCCACGCATTCATTTCGGCATTTAGCTCTTTTGGCAATTGGTCGAGCAAAATGGTCATAAACGCAGTTGCCAAATGCACCTCAATGGCTTGCGACTTGACAAATTCGCCAAAGGCCGCCTCGGGCAAGGTGCTAGCACCATGCTGCACCGCGCCGCCCATGTTGTAATTGCGGGCACTTTCAGATAAATCATACAACGCCTTAAAGTCGATCTTCACATCGGCAATTGAGCCATCGGGCAATACTACGCCACCGTGCGATGTGCCAGTTTGCACCGAAATTTTGCTGATGCCGGGTTGATGCTTAATCAATGGCAAATAGCCATCCATAAAAGCCTTCAACTCGTGCACATCGCTATTCTTATGGCCTACTTCGCCGATCTCACCACCCAACGAAATATGCACACCTTTTGGCTCATTTGCGCGAATAAAATCGCTAAACATGGCACATAGCTCATAATTTAGCCGTTGTTGCTCGGCCAAATTGGGTTTGCTTAGGTCAACCAAGGTGCTAGAGTCGATATCGATATTGTAAAAACCAGCCTTAATCGCCTCAAGCATTAGCTTTTTCAATGCCTCAATTTCACCATCACGGTCTTTTTCATTGGCATATTTTTTAGCGTTGATCTGAAAATGGTCGCCTTGAATAAACACAGGTCCGCGGAATCCTTCTTTAATCGCCGCCGCTAACACCACAATAACATATTCATCGGGGCGTTGATCGGTATAGCTCATTTCGCTTCGCGCAATTTCAAACAAAAATGCGCCAACCTTGCCTTTGTTAATGGCCCGAAACGCCGCGCGACTTGAATCATAGGTCATAGCGCGAATATTCATGGCTGGGGTCGTAAAGCTATGGGGCAATTTGCCTTGTGCCCGTGCGATATACAAATCGTGAATCGAGGCGGGGCGTATGCCAAGCGTTTGGGCCGTTTCCCAAATCAACCAACGAGCATTTGCCTTACGGGTCTCATCGCCAAACACGGCCAAATAAACCAATGCGTCAATGCCTTTAGCGCGTAGCATCGCTTCATCGCGCACGACCACGCGCCCTTTTTCAATTGCGATACTATTGCTCGCTGCTACAAGGAGTGTAGTTAATGTTTCATTCATAATACGGCAATTATACCGTCTTTTTCTAGATAATGTAATTCATACACTAACTTAAACAGGTATGATAGATGCTATGCTCGTCGATTATCACTGCCACACGGCCTTTTCCAAAGATTGCGATTACCCAATGGAAGAGCAAATTCGCGCTGCCATTACCGCTGGCGTGCGTGAAATTGCCTTCACCGAACACGAAGACTACAATCCCGAAGAATTCACCAGCTATTTTTTCGATCATCCAGCTTATTGGCAAGCCATTCACGCTTTTCGGCGGGTTTATGGCAACCGACTCACCATTCGTGCTGGCATCGAGATTAGTGAGCCGCATCGCCATTTAGACACAGTTGAACAGGTTTTACAGGCTTACCCGTGGGATTTTGTCTTGGGTTCGTTGCATTGGGTTGATGGCAAACATAATACTTTTTTGCCCTCGTTTTTTACGGCTTTTGGCAATTGGCGCGAATCATTTCGGCGCTATTTTGTCGAATTACAACACTTAGCCGCCGATGGCGATTATGACATTTTGTCACACATCGACTACCCAGCGCGTTATGGTCAGGCCTCATTTGGCAATAGCTATAATATTGGCGAATGGGAAACTGAAATACGCGAGGTATTACGACAGGTGATTGCGCGGGGCAAAGGCATCGAGATCAACACCAACCCATTACGCAAAGGACGCAATGAGCCAAACCCACCCGCCAGCGTCATTCGCTGGTATTATGAAATGGGTGGGCGTTATCTCACCATCGGTTCAGACTCACATGCCCCCCACCAAGTAGGGGCACAATTAGGCAAGGCCATCGCCATTGCCCGTGATGCTGGGTTTACTCAATTGGCAACGTATGAGCGTCGAAAGCCGACGTTGATTGATATTTCTTGAAAATATCGTAGTTTCTCAAGAAAACAGGGCGAATAAAACAAATTTTCGTCGAAATCACTATATGGTCTTTGGGAGCAGGGCTTTGCCCTGGGCCCCAAGACCATATAGTGTTTTGGTCCTTACATCTTTTGGGGG
>CAZLOF010000346.1:0-402 GCA_964560745.1 uncultured Thermoflexus sp. | reverse complement strand
CGCGCCTTGACAAGCGCCCGCTGATAAGTGTTTTGCATTAATATCGCGCCCTCTTCCATATTCGGGGTTTCGCCCATCAGCCGCCCCCTAACACCAAAATTGGCCAACACTTTAAAAAAGTCTTTGTAATTAATATCAGCTTCATCAAGATTGAGGTGATTCTTCTCGCCTTTGGCAGTATAGGCAATGCCGCTAAAGTGCATATGCATGTGCTGCAACGCATGGTCGCCCAAGCCTTCGCTGATCTGATGCAGCGCCCTTGCAAACTCGTCATAAGTGTTAAATGAGCCATCACCTGGGCGAGCGTGTAAATGGGCAAAATCAACGCAGGGCAATACGCCCTCAAGCTCGCGGCACCAGCCAATAATCTCGGCGAGTGTGCCTAGCTGAGCGCTTTTGCCC
>CAZLOF010000345.1:5059-5447 GCA_964560745.1 uncultured Thermoflexus sp. | reverse complement strand
GTATTGCGCCTTATTGCAAATGGGCACGAAATGTTGGGGATTCGACGTGGTTGGGCGGGCTTGCTCACACTCAATCCAGATGACCCCGCAAGCATCCAAAATAATACATTACCCCTAACCTCATTGGTCGTGCGAACCATTGACCGAACCGGTGGCACATTTTTGCACACGAGCCGCACCAACCCTGCCAAAGTAAGCGCAAAATCTGCACCCAAATTTTTACCCCTAGAGGCATCGGGCGATTACACTCCACATGTATTGAATGTGTTGAAAAAATTGCAAATCGATGCGCTCATTGCCATTGGCGGCGAAGACACCCTAAGTTATGCCGTGCGTTTGCACGAAGAGGGGTTCCCGGTCGTAGCGATTCCAAAGACAATGGATAACG
>CAZLOF010000345.1:0-5049 GCA_964560745.1 uncultured Thermoflexus sp. | reverse complement strand
GTTTTAGCACTGCCATCACACGCTCGGTTGAGTTTATTAACAACTTGCGTACCTGTAGCGGCAGCCATGAGCGCATTACCATCGTCGAATTGTTTGGCCGCAAATCGGGCGAAACCTCGCTCATTGCCGCCCATCTCACTGGTGTAGATCGCTGTTTGATTGGCGAAGTGCCATTTGACCCCGATAAGGTCGCCAAGTTGATTGTGCAAGACAAGAACAAAAACCCCAGTCGCTATGCCATGATCACTATCTCAGAAGGCTCGGTGCCACAAGGTGGCAGTTTGATGGAAAGTGGTGAAGCCGATGCCTATGGACACAAAAAATTGGGCGGCGTTGGGCAATGGTTGGGCGACTACATCAAGAGCGCAACTGGTGAAGACATCATCTATCAAAATTTGGCCTATTTGATGCGCTCAGGCGCGCCAGATGCGCTTGACCAAATGGTGGCACGTAATTACGGCTCATTGGCCGCAGATTGCCTTATAAGTGGCAATTATGGCAATATGGTCGGTCTACGTGAAGGGCGTTATACGCTTGTGCCGTTTAGCGAGGTAAAAGGCGGCGCACGCCCGGTCGATGTCGATGCGCTTTATGATGTTGAGCAATATAAGCCGCGCGTAAAAAATGCATTGGGCAAACCAATGTTCTTGTATTAGAGCAAAGCCCCAATTTACGCCGATTCCATTACTTCATCTTTTTAATTTGCATCTTTAGAACCCGTAGCAGGCGATAAATAGCAAATGGCGATAGAAGAGAGTGTTTATACTATCCACTATCACCATTTGCTATGACTATGAATTATGCGGATGCGCTCGCTTACCTTTATGGCCTGACCACCAGCGATCGCCTAAAACCAACCGACCCAGCGAAAGTAAATTTAGACCGTATTCGGGCTTTGTTGGCGGCATTGGGCAACCCCCACGAAAAATTTAAATCGGTGCATATTACAGGCACCAAAGGCAAAGGCTCAAGCGCTGCCATGATGGCCGCTTGTTTGCGGGCAATGGGGTTACGGGTCGGTTTATTCACATCGCCGCATTTACATACTTTTCGCGAGCGGGTGCGTATTAATGGTGAATTGATCTCACGCGAGGATGTGGTGCGGCTGACTACTGATGTTAAAACGGCAGCAGATCAAATCCCCGGCATCACCACATTCGAAGCGATTACGGCGCTGGGCTTTACCCATTTTGCCCGCAGCAATGTAGACTGGGCCGTAGTTGAAGTGGGCTTAGGGGGGCGGTTTGATTCGACCAATGTGATTACGCCGCGTGTGTGTATTATTACGTCAATCAGCTATGACCACACCCAATGGCTAGGCTCAACTTTAACCCAGATCGCCTATGAAAAAGCCGGCATTATTAAGCCCGGTGTGCCAGTGGTCAGCCATTCACAACCCGCCGAGGCCACTATTGTGATTGAACGGGTGGCAAAAGACCAAAATGCCAAGCTCATTTGTTTGGGGCGGCATTGGCGTGGGCGGCCTATTATTTCATCGGCAGGCGGGGCGATTGCAACCGGCATGTCGGCCTCGCTCGATCGCCAAATATTTGATGTAAAACAAGTGGCCTTTAGGCGCAGTGATGAAACCCCTAACCCGAATAATTTGGAGGGGCAATATGACACCCATTTGCTTGGGATGCACCAAGTTGATAACGCCACCGGGGTTATTGCGGCCATTGATGCCATGCGTGATGATTTGGCGGCGATTGGGTCTCATTTACAACCTGCGGTGCAAAATGGTTTGCACAGTGTGCGTTGGCCCGGACGATTTGAGGTGTTACGGGCAGACCCGCCACTGGTGATTGATGGGGCACATAATGTAGATAGTGTGAATAAACTGGCAACGGCTTTGGCTGAAATGTTTACTGGCAAACGCTGGACGCTTATCTTTGGCTGTTACAAAGATAAAGATGCTGAAGGTATGATTCGGGCATTGGCCCCCCGCGCCACACGTTGGATTATGGTGCAGCCAGACAACCCTCGCGCTTTGCCATTAGATCAATTAATGGCGTTGGCAAAACAACGCAACTTACGCGCCACCTCGTCGGCAAATACCAAAGCCGCGCTCGAATCGATTAAAAACAGCAATGAAGCCGTATGTGTGGTGGGTAGTTTGACCTTGGCCGGTGAAGCCCGTGCCGCATGGTTGGGCGGAATTGAATTGGAGGCAGATTAGCCTGATATAATTCTCTTTGTGTTGCTGGGTCTTGCGCGGCGAAAGACTTCGAACCCCGCCAGGACCGAGAGGTAGCAACGGTAAGGAGACCCTTTTGGGTGTCGCAGGGTGCCTGGCAACACATCTTAGGTTTTATATTTGCAGTGTACGATTTAACCGACAATTCGGAATATAGTTTTGCCGCTTCTATACAACCCAAGCCCCGTAGAAAACCGCGCTGGGTGTGGCTTGTATTACCTGCATTGTTTGCAATTAGCGCTTTAGTTGCTGTTGGTTATTTTATTACTCGCCGCGATATCAAGATTATTGATGGGGATCGTTTGCTTGAATTGCGTACGCACCAAAATACAGCCGAGGCGGTGCTTCGTGAAGCCAATGTGCAATTGCGCCCAGAAGATGTGGTTTTACCTGCGCCAACCACCCTTTTGCAGCACAATGATTTAGTGGTTGTCAAACGCGCTCGCCCAGTTCGGGTGCAAATTGACGATGAAACCCCAAAATTAATTCTGACACAAAGTCAATCGGCCAATGACATTTTGAATCAATTGGGCATAAAAGCCACTGCGTTTGACCGGCTTTTGGTCAATGGGCAAGCGTCAGATCTATTGCCTGTAATCAATGCCCCAGCCCCAGCAACCGTTGATATCGCGCTGCGCCGCTCGCTTGAAATTGATATTGCTGAAAAAGACAAACCACTAAAAAAAGCCAAGACCTCGGCCCAAACTGTAGGCGAAGCGTTGATGCAAAATGGCTATCTTATTCGGCTTGCCGACCGTATCAGCCCGTCACCTGCCGAACGTGTGACACCCGGTATGAGAATTCAGGTCGAGCCAGCTAAATTAGCCAGTGTCGTTGTCGATGGTCGCCGGGTGCGCACACGCACACATCAGGAAAAAGTAAGCGATGTATTAGCCGAATTAAATATAGCGCTTTATGACCAAGATTACACCAAACCCGGCATCAATACGCCAATTGTTGATGGTTTAGAAGTGCAAGTGGTGCGGGTGCGGCGTGAATTGGTGATTGAGCAAAGCCCCATCCCTTTTGAAACACGGGTCGAGCCTAACCCTAATTTAGAAATTGACAACCAAGTTTTGGGGCAAGAAGGCACCCCCGGGGTGCATGAAAAACGTCGAATTGTGCTTTTGGAAAATGGTGTAGAAGTAAAACGTGAGCTAGTGGCCGATTTTGTGGCCCGTGAACCGCGCCCAAGAATTCGTAATTATGGCACTAAAATCGTCATCCGCACCCTCGACACCCCGAGCGGCCCAGTAAAATATTGGCGTAAAATCCGCATGTATGTGACCTCTTATTCACCTAGCAGTGCTGGGGTTTCACCGAGTTCACCTTTTTATGGTATTGTGCGCTGTGGCTACAAATTTAGGCCCGGCACAGTGGCAGTCGATCCCAATATTGTTCCGTTGAAGACGAATATTTATGTGGCTGGCTATGGGCAAGGTGTGGCATGTGATACAGGGGGCGGCATCATTGGCAAACATATCGATTTAGGCTACGAAGATCGTAGTTATAAATCTTGGGCAGAATACTCAGACGTATATTTGCTCACCCCCGTGCCTGCCAATATTCGTTATGTCATTGACTGATGAAATTAAAATAAATTTTCGTCAAAATCACTATAGGGTCTTTGGATGCAGAGGCTTTGCCTCTGCATCCAAAGACCCTATAGTGATTTCGACATTACATCTTTTTGGGGATGCCCCTAATTATTGAGAAGTTGTCATGTCGGGTGATTACCATCAAAAGCACTTCAAGCGCTTTCGACGGTGTCTTCATCTTAAGCGGCATCAACAATAATGGTGAACCAGAAGGTAGAACCATGACCAGGCTCGCTAATAACACCGATTTCACCATCCATCATTTCGATCAAATTGCGACAAATCGCAAGCCCTAAACCGGTTCCGCCATAGGTCCGTGAGGTATTTTGTTCGGCCTGCACAAATGGTTCAAAGATTGTTTTTTGGGCCTCTTTGCTGATGCCAATGCCGGTATCGCTCACTTCACAACGCAAGCTAATCTGTCCAGCTTCGTCATTGGGCAAACGCCACATGCGCAATTCAACCATACCCTGTGCGGTAAATTTAATAGCATTGCCACACAAATTGACCAATACTTGGCGTAAACGTTTGGCATCGCCATGCACTTTGCGGGGTAGGTCAAGCGCAATTTTATGAAAAAAGAATAAATGTTTTTCTTGCGCTCGCACTTTAAGCATATTAACCACTTGATCGACGGTATCAACTAAATCAAAATCTTCGGGGTCAAGCTTAAATCGCCCTGCCTCCATACGTGAAAATTCTAATAATTCATTGACATAATCAAGCAGTGAATTTCCTGAATCGTAAATTGTTTTGGCAAAATCGCGTTGTTCATCATTTAAGGGTGTGTCAAACAACAAATCGGCATAACCCAAAATTGCATTCATCGGGGTGCGCAATTCATGACTCATAATGGCAATAAATTGCGATTTCATCAAAGAAGCTTCTTCGGCTTTATTCTTGGCCTCTTGTAAAATTTCTTCGGCGCGATGTCGGTCTGTCGTGTCGCGCATCACAATCACCCAATGCGTGAATATTCCCTTGTCATTCTTAACCGGTACATAGCTACTCTCTTGCCAAAAAGGTCGTCCATCTTTGCGGAAATTAATAAAATCGACCCGAATCGGTTCTCGGCGCTGATGGGCACGGTTAATTTCTTGTAATTTATCACGGTCAACACGTGGGCCTTGTAACGACCCCAACGATCGCCCCAACACTTCTGACGCATCATAACCGGTCATGCGGGTAAAAGCATCATTCACATATAAAATGCGGCGACCGCGATTGGGGGCTGTTGGCTCCATTTCGGTCATT
>CAZLOF010000344.1:0-5451 GCA_964560745.1 uncultured Thermoflexus sp. | reverse complement strand
ACTAAACACACTCGGCAAACAAATGCGCCCCCGATATACCAATACATGATTATCGGTTTCAAACAACGCTGGTTTTTCTCCCGACATCATGGCCGCCAATAACAATAATTGATAACGCCGCTCTTTTAAGCTCACCTGCACGTCGAGGGTTTGCCGCTCACGGGGCGCAATCACAGCACGGTCATAAATGGCTTTAATGCCACGAAAGACAGCCTCTTCCCATTCCAGAACGGTTTCAAATACAGATGTCATGAAATAGCCTAAATACTTAGCTCAATGACTTGTCGCATGGCAAGCAAAGCGTCATCGGCATCAGACAATGGCTCGGCAATGGCTGTAATACAAGCCAAACGTGGTGTCACCCCGCGCTGTATTAGCTTGCCCGCCGAAACCAATAGCCGTGTCGATACCGATTCCATCACGGTTAAATTAGTCAAATTGCGAATTTTTTGCCCGATCTGCACCAAATGCCGCGCCACTTTTTCATCGACATTGCTTTCTTTTACAATAATTTTGGCCTCGATATCGGGCGGTGGGTAATTAAACCCAACCGAAATAAAGCGCTGGCGGGTAGATGGCTTTAGCTCGCGCATACTACGCTGATACCCGGGGTTGTAACTCACCACCAACATAAATGGGTCGGGCGCATGTAAATCCTCGCCAGTGCGATCCAAAAACAACTCGCGGCGATGATCGGTGAGCGAATGGATGACGACCAATGTGTCGGCGCGGGCTTCGGCAATCTCATCTAAATAAAGAATTGCACCGCTGCGCACGGCGCGAGTGACAGGGCCATCCACCCAAATGGTCTCGCCGCCCTTAAGCAAATGCCGCCCCAGCAAATCGGTGGCCGAGGTATCTTCGTTGCACGAAACCGTGATCAGCGGCAAATTGAGTTGCTCGGCCATATATTGCACATAGCGCGTTTTGCCACAGCCAGTTGGGCCTTTAATCATCAGCGGCAAATGGGTTGCCCATGCATGCTGAAATATCTCGACCTCACGGTGAATAGGTTGATAAAAAGTAGTAATTTTGGGTTTGGGATGCTGCCCCGCATGACACACGAGACAGCATCATTGTGACCTTGCCGTCCACTTTTACTGGCACTTACAACGCAGACAAGCGGACGGGTTTAACCGACAAGTTAGGCTTCCATCGCCTCGATATTTGGGCGACCATGTTTGGCAAGATTGTAAATAAACGCACCAACACCTGCCGAGAATAGCGTGGCGGCCAGCACTAAGCCAATAAAGTGAACCTCAATTTCTTTTTGCACCAAAATAAAATCAAGCCCTACCCGACGCTCAAGCACCACTTGGCTGATACCTGCCACAGCAAAAGCCGCTGTCATCGCTACCATGCCAATCGTGGTGCCCCAAAATGCCCATAATGCAGCACGGGTGTCCCACAATTTGCGGCCAGTCATAATCGGCAAACAATATGACATCATCGCAAATACAATCATGCCATAGGCACCCCAAAATGCCATATGCCCGTGCATCGCTGTTACCAACGTGCCATGTGTCCACAAATTAACACCTGGCAAAGTGTGGGCAAAGCCCAAAAAGCCCGCGCCTACAAACGCCATAATGGCAGTGCCCAGTGTCCATAAATAGGCCGAGCGATTGGGGTTGTTTCGTTGACCTTTACGCGCCATCGCCATTGCAAAAATAGCCATGCCCAAAAACGCCAATGGCTCTAGGCCCGAAAAGATGCCGCCGATGATGAGCCAATAGCGTGGCGTACCAATGTAATAATAATGATGGCCCGTGCCCAAAATGCCCGACAAGAAGGTCAGCCCAACAATGATATAGAGCCATTTCTCGATCACTTCGCGGTCTACGCCGGTTACTTTAATGAGCAAATAGCACAGCAACGCGCCCATAATCAATTCCCATACACCTTCTACCCACAGGTGTACCACCCACCAGCGATAAAACGAATCGAGGGTTTGGTTATCAAAGGTGAGCATGCCGGGTAAATAAAGTAAGGCGGCAAAAAACAAACCGGCATATAGCACAATCGATGTGGTGGTGCGGCGCTTGCTTTGCAGCATGGTCATGCCAATATTGCCTAAAAACAGCAATACATCGACAACAACCAAAAAGTCTAATTCGCGTGGAATTTCGAGAAACTTGCGGCCTTCCCACCAATTAAAATGAAAACCGATGATGGCGATCACACCCACCACCAATGCGGCGATAAGCTGCACATAGGCAGCTTTTACTGAATAAAGTTCGCGCTCGGCTTCTTCAGGAATAACAAAATAAGCCGAACCCATGAAACCGAGCAATAACCATAATACCAACAAATTGGTGTGGGTGGCACGCGCTACATTGAATGGAATAACGGTGTGCAAAACATCATAACCCATATGGGCAAAGCCCATAATGAAGCCATAGACCAATTGCAAACAAAACAACCCAATTGCCGAAATAAAAAACCAATATGCAACCTGTTGCGACTTGTATTTCATGATTTATTTTCCTCCAAAGCTTTGCAAATATTTCACTAACTCAGCGATTTGTGGGTCAGACAATGCAAGATTTGGCATTGTGGTGCCCGGCTTTACCGCAGGAGGGTTTTTGAGCCATTCGGTCATTTGCTGGGCAGTTAGCCGTTGATAAGCGGTATCGAGTTCAGGGCCGATTTTGCCGCCCACACCATTAACCGAATGACAAGCCGCACATACATTTTTAAAATATTCGGGTTGCGCCAGCGCTGCGGCCTGAGATGCCGCAGAGACATTCACAATATTCGCTTGTTTATAAGGTGGGTCAGCCGGAAATCCATTCAAATCAACTTCGCCAGCCCAACTAAGAAACGCCACGACATCATCCAGTTGTTTGTCGCTCAGGTTATATTTGGTCATTTTGCGGTCGCCGGGAAACATGGCCTGTGGATCTTTCATGAACAATTTGATCCAAGTTGGACCACGACGCGCTACTACTTTGGTGAGTTCGGGCGCGTAATAAGCACCTTCGCCAAAGATTGTATGACACCCCATGCAATTATTTTCTTCCCAAATGCGTTTGCCGGCTGATACAGCAGGCGTGATATTTTGAGATTTTGTTTGGGCAGGGATCTGCCGCATGGTGTCGATGGTAAGAAGAATAAAGACTAAAGAGAAAAATAGCGTACCGCCGAGGAAAAAAGTGCGGGCTTGCGATTTGCTCAACATAAAAGGGACCTCCGAAATATAAGATTCATAATAACGATGGAGTATAGAAATTACCCATCAAACACGCTGTGACTTTTGTCACACGTGGTGTTTTGAATCTTAGAATTTAAGGAAGGCCCTTTTTGAAAGGATGAAGGGTGAAGGGGGAAGGGGGAAGGATTAGGGATTGGGGATTTAATAGTGTCACGAGTCATGACTCGTGACTCGTGACTCGTGACTATCGCCAATCCCTAATCCCCAATCCCTAAAACAGCCCTTCGACCGAGAGATAACGCTCGCCGGTGTCGTAGTTAAAGGTCAGCACACGCGCCCCCGGGGCAAGTTCGGGCAATTTTTGGGCGACAGCGGCCAAAGATGCCCCCGACGAAATGCCGCAGAAGATGCCTTCTTCGGTCACGGCACGCCGAGCATAGGCAAAGGCTTCATCTTTGCTGATCTGAATCACCCCATCTAACAACCCCATGTCAAGGTTCTTGGGGATAAACCCAGCCCCAATGCCTTGGATTGGATGCGGGGCGGGGCTACCGCCGCTGATCACGGGCGAAGCCACTGGCTCAACCGCAAATACTTTGAGATTGGGGAAATGTTGCTTTAGCACACGTGCCACACCGGTAATATGCCCACCTGTGCCAACACCTGTGATGAGCACATCAAGCCCTTCGGGAAAATCGCTTAAAATTTCAAGCGCAGTGGTGCGGGCGTGAATATCGGGGTTGGAACCATTCTCAAATTGTTGTGGAATCCATGAATTCGGATTTTCAGCGGCTAATTCTTGTGCTCGCGCAATTGCGCCCTTCATGCCTTTTTCACGCGGGGTCAAGACCAATTCGGCCCCATATGCCGCCAACAAACGGCGGCGCTCAATGCTCATGCTTTCGGGCATGGTCAAGATAATCTTATAACCTTTGACTGCTGCCACCATTGCCAAACCAATACCAGTGTTGCCGCTGGTCGGTTCAATGATGACGGTCCCTGCCTTTAGCACCCCGCGTTTTTCGGCATCTTCGATCATGGCTAAACCAATACGATCTTTAATGCTGCCGCCCGGATTGGCGCGTTCAAGTTTCACCCACACTTCATAACCTTGTGGATACAAGCGGTTCACCCGCACATGTGGCGTATTGCCGATGGTTTCTAAAATATTATTTGCTTTCATTTCTTTTTTTAGTGCAAAGTGCAAAGTGAAAAGTGCAAAGTGGAAAGTGGAGAGGTCATCTTTTTACTTTTCACTTTTCACTTTCCACTCATTTAAATAACCCAATTTAATACCCCAGCCTCTTGTTTGTTGCGCACACTTACTTTGGCTTGGTGATACACAATCGAATACGGCGGCAGGCTATCGGTCAGCCACACATTGCCGCCAATGACCGAGTCATGCCCGATCACCGTTTGCCCCCCTAAAATGGTGGCATTGGCATAAATAATGACGTTATCTTCAATGGTGGGATGGCGCTTGGTCTCGGCCAGCGATTTCTCGACTTGTAGCGCCCCCAGCGTGACCCCTTGATAAATTTTGACATTATCGCCAATGACACTGGTTGCGCCAATGACCAACCCTGTGCCATGATCGATAAAAAACGAATGGCCAATTGTGGCTGCCGGATGAATATCGATGCCGGTTTTGCCGTGGGCATATTCGGTTAACATACGCGGCAACAATGGCACGTGCAATTTCACCATCTGATGCGCCGTACGATAGGTTGCCACCGCATAAAACCCGGGGTAGGTGGTAATCACTTCCTCTAAACTTTCGGAGGCCGGATCAAAATTCAAGGTTGCTTTGGCATCATCCATCAATTGGTCATATAAATTTGGCAAGGCCGCGCAGAATTGATCGACAACATCATCGACATCGGCGCGCCATTGTGGCACCGGCGGCAACACCGGTGCGACCAATTGCGACAATGTGTCGCGCAAAAGCGCATATTGCACGGCTGCTTTGCGCCGCCCTTGGCAATTGATGGGGAAAAGAAAATCAAAAATATCGTCGGCAAAGCGATTGACTTCGTGCTTGGGCGGTAAGCATGAATTTAACACATCACGTTGGGCATCTAGCCTTTGAAATAAACGAGTTAAATTAGTATCGGTGCTCATAATGACAAATAAAAAGAGGGGCAAAGCATATGCTTTGCCCCTCTTACAATCACATTTGGCGCGTCTTTGTTCTTGCGTTAAGCCTCAATCATGTCCAATGCAATTGCCGCGGGACACTGCGGTGCAGGTTCCATCCGAACAACAAATGCAACAAACATGTACGGCTAACATTTAAT
>CAZLOF010000343.1:0-5549 GCA_964560745.1 uncultured Thermoflexus sp. | reverse complement strand
AAATATATATTTAATATATAATAATAAATACTCATGAATGCAAATGAAATAGAAATGGGGATTGGGGATTGGGGATTGGGGTGTTGGGGGTGTGGGGGCGGCCCCAAACGCCCCAAACCCAACCCCCCAGCCATTCAATGGCGATGCGTTTGAGCCAAACAATAACCCCGCCGAAGTGTTGGCACAAAATCCGCCGCGTAGTTTTATTAGCGCTGGGCAAGTGTTAAATGGGCTAAATTTTAATAATGGCGCAGGCGTGGGCGCGGCTGGTGATGTCGATTGGGTGCAAATGTATGTCAAAGGCGGCGCAACCTATCAATTGACCACCATTGTGCAGCCCGGAGTCGATACCGAGCTGTTTATTTACCGCGATCAGGCCGATGAGGTGATTGCAACCAATGATGATTATCGCCCGCTCGACCGTGGCTCGCAAGCCCAATTTACGGCACAGGCCGATGGGCGTTATTGGGCCAAAATTTGGAACAAAGACCCCTCGCCTCGCGCCGCTGGGCAAAGCTATGCGCTCGAATTAAAAGAAATATTGTTGACCACGCCAACGGCAGTGCCATCGGCGACCCTTGCGCCAACACTTACACCATTGCCCAGCGCCAGCCCCTCCGCAACCGCCAAAGCCATTAACCCCAACGGGGCCGATAAATTTGAATATAACGGTGATGTTGCCAGCGCTGCCGCGATTGAATTGAACAAGATTTATGATTTTTTGAATTTTGCGCCTTTTAACCCCAGCGCCCCCAATGTGGTGGACAACGATTTTTATAAATTGAGCGTGGCGCGGGGCAGCACATTTTCGTGCCATACCTTTAATTTGGGCGGCGGAGCCGACACCAGCATGATTGTGTATGACCAAGCGCTGACCGAGGTCGGGCGAAATGATGATGTGTCTGACGAGGAGCGCAATAAGGGCAATTTGGGCAGCCGCGTCACATGGCAAGCCAAGGCCGATGGCTTTGTGTATATTTTGGTATTCGATGCCTACCCCTTGCCCGCCGATGCCGCTGCCAAACGCACTTATGCCTTGCAATGTTATTTTGGCGCAAAACCACCCGAAACCGCGCCCAAAGCAACGCCCGATTTTGAACCGCCACCACAGGGGAAACCACCGCCGCCGCCGACTAAAGCACCGCTTAATCAGGCTGGGCAAGGGGCTGCCCCATCGGCCCCATCTGTGCCACAGCCTGCGCCCGATTTGCCGCCAGCACCAAACGCGACAGTGGCCGTAGCCGCCATTCTACAAAATGCCCCGTTGGTAGTGCCGGTGCGCCCATTGCCGCGCAGCTTGCCTACGGCGGTGCCGCCACCCAGCGTGCCAATGCGCTCGACCGTGCTGACCCTGCAATTGTTTAGCGACGCCAATGCCAACGGCCTCGCTGAGCCAATTGAGGGCATCGGCGGGGTGTCGGTGCGGGTGCTCGATGATAGCACGGGTGAATTGCTCGACCAGGCGCTGACTGATCGTGATGGCAATGTGCGTTTTGTGTCGCTTAGCGCCGGGGCGGTGCGGGTTAGTGTGCCTTGGCTGGCCTATGTGCAAATGGTGAATGAAGCAGCCGCTAATATTCGTATTGCTTTCGTGGCACAGCCCTTTTTGCCAGAGCATTTGCCATGAATGGGTGTTGTCGATGAACACATCATCAGCGCATCAAACATCAAAACGAAACTTATCAGCCTCGCTATAATGTTCATGCACAAATGAAATCTGGCAAACCGACCGACACCCGCCAACAACAACGTGATTTTGGCCGCAGTTTAATGTGGATGAGCTTGCTTGTATTGGTCGTCGGCGGCGGGGCTTTATTGGCTGGGTTTTATGGTGTTACCGAGGCCTTAATTGGGCTGGTATGTTTGCTGGCTGGCGCTGGCATGATTTTATTTTTGTGGTTGTTGCTGACCCTGATCGGCAAATTAACTGGCGAAGAATAACATGACAAACTTATCTCCATCTCCCATCCCCCCTACGACAAGTCGCTGGGGCAAGCCGACTGTTTTGGCGGCACTATCGCTCATGTTATGTGCTTGCTCGGTTTTGCCCGAGCGCCTGCAACCCAACAATTTGGTGCGTCGCCCCGCCACCCCGGCCATTTCGATTGATTTGCCCGCCCGCACCCAAGCCCAACTGCGCGATTTTGACATCGCCACCCGTGCCTTGCGTGACCGCTATATTGATGCCAAAGCCGTGAATGCGGCATGGGATGTCAAAGTGCTAGAGATTCGCAAAAAAATCACCGAGCGCAGCAGCGACGAGCAATTTGCCGAGGTGATGAATGAATTGATCTCGACGTTAAACGACCCCGATATCAGCTTTTCGCTGCCCACAGACCCCAATGCCAGCGCCTCAGCCCCCAGCGCACAATCGTTTGTGGGGATTGGCGTATTGGTCGATTTACCTCGCCCGGGCAAAGAACGGGTGCTAATATTGTCGGTGTTTGAAGACTCACCAGCAGCCCGCGCTGGCATTAAACCCCACGACGCAATTGTGCGGGTGGGCGGGCGGCCTGTGCGGGCTGAAGAGGGCGGGGCCGTCATCAGCCGTATTCGCGGTGAACCCAATTCGCAAGTGGTCTTGACCATTCAAACACCCAATACGCCTGCGCGTGATGTCACCGTCACCCGTCGCGCCGTGTTATCGCAAAGCGCGACAATTGCTCGCAAATTGCCCGACACCAATTATGGCTATATTTTGCCCAGCCCCACCCTCGCGCCCGAAGCCTTGCGTGGCGACATCACTGCGGCCTTGCGTAAATTGTCTGACGAAAAATTAGATGGCCTCGTGCTCGATTTGCGCGTGATGCGTGATGCAAAATTTCCAACCATCGATTTGCTCAATTTGTTTGCCAATGGGTATTTGGCGAATCAATATGTGCGTGAACGCAAGGGCGACAAGCTCGAAATTACCGGCAAAAATGTGGTTGGCTCCCAAGACCTGCCGCTCGTTGTCTTGGTTGGCGATTTAACCAGCGGACAAGCCGAAACCTTCGCCGGAGTTTTACAAGATTTGGGCCGTGCCAAAGTGGTCGGCAACCCCACGCCGGGCAATGTGGCCTTGATCGCCGAAGTCGTCATCCCCAACAACGGCTTGCAATTAAATGTGCCTTATGGCGAGTATCGCGGGATCAAAGACAAATCGTGGTTGCGCAAGCGTGATGCCGATGGCAAAACCTTGCCCGGCGGTGGGGTGCAACCCGATGTGAAATTTGAGCGCACTTGGGAAGAATTTACCGATGCCGACGACCCGCACGTGCAAAAAGCGATTGAGATCTTGAAGGGCGGGGCGTAATGCTCATTTCGCATTCCTTTCGCGCGGCCAAAATTAATCAGCCGTCGGTTTGCACCATCGGCACATTTGATGGGGTGCATGTCGGGCATCAACATCTTATTAATTCGGCGGTCAAGACCGCTCACGAACGGCAGATGCAGGCCGTCGTCATCACCTTTTTTCCGCACCCGCGCCCGATGATGAAGAATTTGAAGGGCACCTATTTGACTTTGCCCGAAGAAAAAACCGCGCATATTGCGGCCTTGGGGGTCGATCATTTGGTCATTTTGCCATTTACCCGCCAAACCATGAATACCACTGCCCAAGATTTCATCGAATGGATGATTGACCGCTGTAATTTAGCCAGTTTGTGGGTGGGTTACGATTTTGCCTTTGGCAAAGGCCGCGAGGGCAGCGCCGAATTTTTGCAGGCACAGGGCAAATTGCGCGGGTTTGAGGTGCAAGTGTTTGGGCCGGTATATGCCGAGGGCGAGCCAGTATCGAGTTCACGTATCCGCGCCGCGTTGGCACGGGGTGACATGCGCGAGGTGAATGTGTGCCTCGGGCGGCAATTTAGCCTCTACGCCGCCCGCGCCTCGGCCACTGCGTTTTTTGTGCATGAAGATCGCGCCTTGCCCGCGCCGGGCCGCTACGAGGTGCGCGTGCAGGGCCAGCCCAATGTCGCCGTCATTCACGAGCACACGCCCCAGCATCTTTCGTTTGAGCAGCCGGTCGATGATTTGGATGGCGGGGATGTGGTGGTAAGGTTTGTAGGGTGAGGGTATAAAATCAACCTATGGACGATATCCTCGAACTGGCCGAAAGAGCCCATCACATTGGCGTTAAGCTCGAAATTATTGGCGGGTTGCCGGTATGGGAGGCATTTCCCAATTGGCAGCATCAGCGCAGTGTTGATCGGGTGCGGGCCAGTATGCGCGAGGCTATCGCCAAACCAGACCAAAAGGCAAAACCGTGCGCTTGTCTTCACGCTGCCGATATCTATATTCGCTTCCCCGATGGTTCACTCAAACGCCCCGATATCGCTATTTTTTGCCATGAGCCGCCCATTCACGAGCAAAAAACGGCCACCACGCTTATTCCCGAAGCCGTTGTAGAGGTAGTAAGTGCCGGTTACGAAGCCAAAGATTTAGAGCTTTCGCCCAAATTTTACTTGCTACATGGGGTCAAAGATGTGATTGTATTTGACCCTGAAACATTATTGGTGCTGCACGAGCGTAAAGATGGGGTGAAACGGATGGTATCACCTGTAATGATTACGCTGGAATGTGGGTGCAGCTTGGTCGTATAAAAATTGAAACATCGGAGGTTTTAAAAACCTCCGATGTTTATTTCACCACAAACAACCCCGTTTCTTTTTGAATAAAAAGCGTGCCACCGCGCTCGGCAAATTTAGCGTGAACATAGGCCTCGAAGGCCGCCCAACGCTCGGCGATGATGAAGGCGCGAATCATGGAGTAGGCATAAGCCAACAGGGGCGCTGGCTCGGTGACGACAAGATTGCTCTCGTAGCGTTGTAGCGACACTTGCGCAAAGTGCTTTTGCAGTTGGGGAGCGCCATTGTCGAGCCGAAACTGATCGGTGACGGCTTGCAATTTTAGGGCAGGGTCAAACCCGACTAACAATTCGTCTAATTCGCGCATGTGGTTTGGGCCGTTGGTGGCGGCAAATAGCTGCCCACCCGGTTTAAGCACACGCCGCAATTCACCCAGAGTGTTATCGATATTTGGCACATGGTAGAGCATGTGGTTGGCGATGACGATATCGAAGCTGGCGGTATCGAATGGCAGGTGATCGGCATCGAACTGGCGAAATTGCACTTGAGACGCAAAAGGTGCAGCGGCAAGATTGGCGCGGGCAGTTTCAATCATGCCTGCCGAGGCATCGCTTAACGTTATCGCCCAGTGTGATGGAATGCGGTCGAGGTTATTCTTCCACAATTGACCTGTGCCGCAGCCAATTTCGAGCACGCGGCTGGCGGCTGGGGCCGCGAGCATATGATCGAACACCCAGCGCATCCAATCATATCGGTTGGTGCTAAACCGATCATGCAGGGCGATGCGGACATCTAAATTATGGCTATTGCGATATTGCTCGCTGATCTGAGATTGGGCCAAAAGCATAGACCCCATTGTAAACAGTCAATCATCTCGATGTGCTAACATTGTAAAAAAGTGCTGAGTGCTAAGTGCTGAGTGCTGAGTTATAAGTCATGACTCAGCACTTAGCACTTAGCACTCAGCACTCAGCACTAAAA